>PSRF01000293.1 GCA_003175865.1 Blastocatellia bacterium | reverse complement strand
CAGCGCAATCGATCGGTCCAACGCTGCCGGATCGCCCTGGTTAAATGCAGCTCTCGCTCTCAGATAAAGGTCATAAACTTGCGGGTCGGCGATGGGACGTTCATCCATCTGCCGTTGCTCGTCGGTGCTGAGAGTGATCTGTAAAGCTTCGACAATTGAACGCGAAACACTCTCCTGCATTTGAAAGACGTCTTCCAGAGTCCCACTGTATTTTTCGGACCAGACGTTTGCATCCGATAAACCATCAATCAGTTGAACTGAAATCCGGAGGCTCGACCCCGCCTTACGAACACTTCCATCGAGCACGTACCTGACATCAAGTTCTCTTACGATCGTTCTGAGATCCTTCTCAGTACCTTTGAGTTTCATTGCGGAGTTACGCGAGATTACTTTCAGAGAACGAATCTTCGACAAATCAGAAATCAACTCTTCAGTCAGTCCGTCGCTGAAATAGTCGTCGTTACCATCAGAACCGATATTCGCAAATGGCAAGACGACGATTGACTGCGGGCGTGATTGCGACGACCGCTTTGCTTCTTCGGTGGTCCGGAAACTAAAAAACTGAGTCGCTGGCTCTTGCGGTTCTGAGGTGCGCTGTAATTTGTTCTGAAAATCCAGGTCTTGTTTGAGTTCCTTGAGATCGCTACAGACATCATTTATCGATTGATAACGCTCCTCACGATCTTTTCGCAAACATTTGAGAACGATCCTTTTGAGCTCGATTGGAACCGTAGCGCTTAACTGTTTTGGTTCATCTCGAAGAATTGCACCAATCATTTCCATTGCCGTCTCACCTTCGAATGGAAGGTCGGCAGAAATCATTTCATATAGAACGACACCAAAACTAAATATGTCAGTTCGAGCGTCAATCTCTTTTCCCTTCGCTTGCTCAGGCGACATGTAGCTTGCCGTCCCGATGATCATTCCCGGACTCGTACCGCTCTTAATTGCTGTCGCTGCTTCTTCGCTGAGACCCTGACCTGACAGTTTGGCGATTCCGAAGTCGAGAATCTTTGCCAAGCCGTTAGTACGAACCATCAAATTATCAGGTTTGATGTCGCGATGAACGATTCCTGCAGAGTGTGCCTCGTCTAAAGCTGACGCGATCTGAATTGCGATTTCCAACACGGATCTGAAGTTGTGCGGAGTGCCTTTGAGATATTCCTTTAGTGTCTTGCCATCAATGAACTCGGTAGCGATAAAGTGAGTACCGTCAGTTTCGCCGATTTCGTAAATCGTGATGATGTTTGGATGGTTAAGTCCAGACGCAGCTTTTGCCTCGCGTACAAAGCGGCCCATCCGATCTTTATCTTCGACAAATTGTGACGGCAGAATCTTCAACGCAACCTTTCTATCCAGCTTCGTGTCGTGAGCCAGGTACACTTCCCCCATGCCGCCAGCACCGAGTTTCGAAACGATGCGGTAGTGAGCGAGTGTTGAGTTGTTAGGAAAGGCTTCTACCAAAACCTCTATTCCGGTTGATCATTCCTCAGAGCTGCAGATTGTGCAGAAGAAATGAGAATCATGGAACGCGTGAGCAACCTGCGCATCGTGTACGAGTGCATCTCCGTCCGCCAGGATCTCCAAAAACCAGCTTCTGGCGGACGGAAGTAGTAGGGATCAATTACTTGTAAGTCATGTTCGTACGTGAGAGAAAATCACGATGCGGGACAATATCAACCAGGTTGCCGAATGCAGGATTGCCCAGTGGGTTGGCTCGCAGTGCCTCCGCTCTGGCAGCCGCGGCTTTATCAAGACCTTCTGCAGTTGGCGAAATGTAGACAATCCAAAATGCACCCGGCGCCTCGGAATGAATAGCTTCCGTATCGATTTCGTATTCCAAAATCGTGCCATCTGCAATTAGTTTCTCTAGGAGTGGGACAAATAAGTTTTTGCTCAGCGTGTCCAATGTGTCGGATGGCGCATCCGGCTTAAATCTATAGTAGGCCACATAGGTGTAGGCGTCCTTCGCGGAACCTGGGCGCCAATTGTAGTACCGACTAACAAAGATACTGTCCATGTGTTTCGTGGAAGTGGATAGTACTGGAGAAACGGAACTGCCAGATCTTTGAAATTGGTCCAGAACGTTAAGCAATCCGGACAGCGACATTGAAGACCACCAATCGTCGTGAGTGTAACCGTCAGCTTGGTGCACCACATTCCGATCATTGCCAAACCCCACTAATGTGCCATTAGCCATTGCCTGTTCCAGAATCTTCTGATCACCTGCGATTGACTTATCCATCTCTGACCATTGTGCGCGAGGGATGTTCCAATATCCCACGTATGAATACATCGGTGCTTTCTCTTTGACTGCTGTCTGTGCGCATACTGGAATTGCAAATAACGCTGCGATCAAGATCACACACAACCATGCAAGAACTGCCATTGATTTATTATTCATGTCGTTAATCTCCTGGGCTAGAGTTAATTTAGGGGAAGCGGACTCGTACCCGCCGATTTTTGCTAACGCCTTCTCGAACGAAACTTATGAACGTTTATCGTTTGCCGATCTTCACCAAGACCGGGTCTTATTTCTTCAGTTCCGCGGTCCAATCAAACACAACGACATAGGGTAGGAACTGGGTTCCTGGCGCACTTGTAATCAGCACGAACCGTTGTCCGTCTGCTGTTACGTCGAAATCGTTTGTCAGTGGATCGGTATTAAATAGAGGCGTGGGACTGCTCGCGTAAAAAGTATCTCCGGGTTTTATTGCCACTGACATCAGGTGATTGTTCGGTGATAGATAAAACAGTTCCTGGCCGTCGCGCCGCCAACGCGGATTGATGCCGCCTTCTGTTGAAATTCGAAACTTCTCTCCGGGATGGTCTAATCTTGCAGAATAAATTTCGGATTGGCCTGTCTCATTGGAGGTGAACGCAACCCATCGACCATCCGGTGATAGGCTGGCGCCATTTAAAGCAACGATCCTTTGGATTAACAAATATGGCTTGCTATCTGACGTTAGCGGTAAGACCCACAGTTCTTCGCCCTTGGTGTAAATGATGAAGCGCCCATCTCGCGACCAATCCTTAGGTACGATGAAATACTGATCCTTGATTGGCAAGTCGCCTTTGCCGGTATCGCTACTTCCTTTGATGTGAAGTGCCGAAGGATCGTCGCAGCATGAGAAGTAAGCGATCTTTTGTCCATCCGGCGACCATACAGGTTCTCCATCATCAGTTGGTCCAGAGGCGAAAGGCGTCCGTGTGTTGCGCACGAGATCGTAAATCCAGAGATCACCACCGATCGCTATCACTGCCTTTTGGCTGTCAGGGGAGAGCCTAACCTCACCGTAGTCGGACGGCGCACCGATTTGTCCGTTTTCTCGTCCCGTTCGATCGAACCAGGCCACACGTCTCTTGGGATATTCCGACATGTAAGCGAGTACACCCGTTTCCGACGCAGAGAATTCAACCCAACCACTCTTGTCGAAAAAGGGAAGTCGATCGACGACCACCGCGGGCTCGCCCGTGAATTGCAGATTATTCTCGTTGAAACTCTGGGCCATCAAACTATCTTCCCGTACGTACAGGAGATAGCCACCCACGTACTGAGCGCGCGTTTCGGACATTGATGCCACCATTTTTATCTCATTGGAATCAGTCGATCCGGCAAAGATTCCAGGCTGGTTGTCATTCTCTTCATGTTTGCAAAAGAGGAAGCGTCGCCCATCTGAGAGAAAGTGAATCCAGCGCCTTGGCCGTTTGGTACTGTTCTCGACAACTAGTTTTGGGACCCCTCCGGTGGCAGGCACGCGGTAGATGCTTCCATCATTGTCCTGTGAAAACACGATCGTGCCTTGGGAGCCCCAGCTGCCAGTTGCACCCGCTCGTGGTGCGGGCATGTTGCAGATCGTCTGCAATGATTTGCCGGATACTTCAATCCGGTTCAATTTGCCGGCCGCGAAAAAAGCCATGTCGCGACTATCGGGCGACCAGAAGACAGAGAATGCATTATCAGTTCCTGAAAGCGGTTGCGCGACGAGCGAATTAAGTGGACGTACGTACAACATCTGCTTTCCTGCTGAGTTGGCGATGAAGGCGAGATATTTGCCATCGGGTGACAAGGCCATGTTGTGTTCTTCAACGTCCACAACTGGGTAAGCGTTATCAGGAACAGCAACTGGTAGACGAACTATCTCGGCAGAGTTCGTTCTGGTGCGCAAGCCAAGAACCGACGCGAAAACGATTGCTACCAACAGCAATGCAATAAGCGCAATCCAAACAAAACGCTCACGCGATTTCCTAACGACGGGTTGCTCTTGAGCTGGGACGCTCGCTGAAGATGGCGAAAGATTCTCGAGCGCAAACACCACGTCGCTGGCAGATTGAAAGCGGCGGTCTGCATTCTTCTCCAAACAGTGCAGGACGACACGTTCCAAGGCCGGTGAAATCGTTTGGTTTCCCGACGTGAGTTCAGCGGGCTCGTCTTTCAGAATCGAATTGAGTGTCTCGACGGTGGAGTCTTTGTGGAACGCGCGTTCTCCCGCGAGCATCTCGTAAAGTACAGCTCCAAACGAAAAAATGTCGGAACGTGTATCAACAGTCTGACCGCGTACCTGTTCGGGTGACATATAACCAACCGTGCCAACCACCGTGCCCGCATCAGTCAGAACCTTGCGAGTACTCACTTGACTTTGTCGTTCGTCGTCGCTTGGGGCAATTAGTTTTGCCAGACCAAAGTCGAGGATCTTCACGTGTCCGTCTTCGGTGATGAAGATGTTTTCCGGCTTAAGATCTCGATGGATGATGTGTTTGGCGTGTGCAGCCGCTAATCCGCGCGCGACCTGAAGCGCGTAGTCAACGGCCTTGCGTTGCGGCACTGGACCATGACCCATACGTTCCCGGAGTGTTTCTCCTGCCAACAGTTCAGAGACAACATACGGTTCATTCTCGTGTGAGCCCACATCGTAGACGGCCAGAATGTTTGGATGGTTCAGTGCACCAGCGGCTTGTGCTTCCTGTTCGAATCTTTGCAAGCGAATTGAGTTTTGGGAGTACTCGGCGGGAAGGACTTTGATCGCCACATCACGATTGAGCTTGGTATCAAAAGCACGATAAACCTCACCCATTCCGCCTTCACCTAACCTGGAACGGATTTCATAACGTCCGAGTTTTGTTCCTGCAACCAGAGTCATGGGGGGAACACGCTTGGTCTTTTGGAATCGGCTCTATTTAGCTGATGGAATTTCTCCGCACATGCCACCGATGATTAGCCACGTATCACCAGTCTTGTGCCACGTGTGGGTGAACTTGAAAACTTTGTCTTTGTCTACTACGCGACCGTCCGAATACTCATACATCATCGGCGTTTTGTAGTAGACAACCACGACGTCACCAAAATCAGCGGCTCCATCGAAGGTTAGTGAATAAGTGAGTTTGGCCTTTTGATCTCGGATGTCCCGGACCCAGTTTCCAATTTCAGATTTGGTGGCAGTATGTTGGTTCTTGCAGGGCCAGCCGCGAAAGTTCTCGTCCCACAGCGTGCGGTAAGTTTCAACGTCGCCAGCTTTGACATATTGCCAGTAGAGTTCCTCGCGTTTCCACACGGCATCAACGCGAGGACTGTTTGATTCTTTCGTTTGTTGTGCGCTGGTTAGACTTACTGCGCAGATGATTGAGAACGTAATGAGTAGAACTTGCCTGAGTGGGGGAAGAATAATCACGCAAACTCTCCTTACGGGTATTTTCGGATCGGAAGAGGAGCGAAGCGACTGCCTTCAAATGCGCAACCCGAGGTTACATCAGTCGGTTTACTCCTGTCCGGTATGGATGACTTGCTCACACATTAGAACACGAATCTCAATAGTCCAACATCAAAAGCGGTTCACTTACGCAAACAAGAAAGCCTTTTAGACTCGCAGTCCCATTCGTCTGAATAAATCAAACAAACGAGGATCGTTGCGAACTGAGTAGAAAGGTGATTCCCATCTAGTTCGTGCCAGCTGACCACTGCGATCCTGAAAACCTTTTTCCAGCCAGACGAATGCCTGTTCCTTGTCACCCAGACCTAGATAGACCGCAGCAACGTCCTGCGCTAGTGCCTCATGTTTCTCGTATTTGTCCTGCAACTCTTTCAAGATGGGCATCGCTTCATCGCGCTTACCGGTCGTTGCTAACGTATAGCCGAGAAAACTGAGACTGCGTCTCCCACGACCTGACACCTCAACGGCTTTTCTAAACTCGTTCAGCCCTTCGTAATAAAGTTTCTTTGCTAGATAGGCCAAGCCCAATTCTTCGTGACCCCTTGGAAAATTCGGATCAAGGTCAATCGTGCGCTTCCCCGCTTCAATTGCCGCATCGTTGTCGCCAACTGCCAAGGATGATTGGCCTACGCTGACATTGTTTATGAGTGAAAGAGGTTCGGTGGCTAGCGCACGTTTAGCCTCCCGCAATGAATCTTCGGGTCGCCCGACAATACGCAAGTGCAGACTGTACCACTGATGAGCCGACGCATAATTCGGATTCAATTCGAGGGAGCGCTTGAACTCGGCTTCGGCTTTATCCCACTCCCAGAGTTGAGTGTAGGTGTAGGCAAGGGAAGCGTGTGCTTCGGCCAGCGAGGGATCCAGTTGCAGTGCGCGTTCGGCAAACGCTTTTGATTTATCACAAGTCTCGCTGGTGCGCGCTCCTGCATAGTCCTCAAGCAAAACATAAGCATCAGCTAGCCCAACATAAGCGAGTGCGTAATTTGGATCAGTGTCAGCCGCTTTCTGAAACTCGGTAATCGCTTTCCTGAGGTTGTCACCGGTTCGTTTGTTCCAGTAATAGCGACCACGCAAGTACGATTGATAGCTCTCAGTATTTGTGGTGTCGCCACGCATCATCTGCTTCTGTTCTTCGCCACTTAATTTCAAACGCAAGCGATCGGTTATCTCGTGAGCAATTTCCTGTTGAACTGCAAGTGCATCGGAAACTTTACGGTTGTACTGTTCGCCCCAGATCTGTTTGTTGTCGCGCACATCCAGCAGCTCAGTACTGATAATCAAGTTGTCACCCCGCTGCATCAATCGACCAGTGAGGACCGCGCGCACGCCCAACTCTTTTCCAATCTGAATCGGATCAGTGTCCTTTCCTTTGTAGTGAAACACCGAACTGCGTGGGCTGACACGAAGTAAGGGAAGTTGAATCAACTTATTGATGATGCTTTCTGTTAGTCCATCGGACAGATATTCTGATTCGGGATCGCGGTTCTGATTCATAAAAGGAACCACAGCAATTGAGTCGATCGTGGCTTCGGTATTACGTGCGTGCAGAAACAACGCGGTACCGACACCGGCAAGGATAAGTACAAGGACAACAATGGTCGCTGTAAGTTTGTGCTGTTTAAGGCCAGCGACGAGATACTCCGCACTAGAAGTCGGACGAATTTGCGCGGCACTCGCAGTAGTCGCACCGTCTGCACGTTGACTTTGCGAACCGGCTGCGCTCGTGGTTCGCTGACCAGGTGCGACAGTCCGCTCAATCTCTGCGTCAATATCCAACTTGCGTCGCAAGTTGCGCAGATCAATCAGCAGATCCTTAGCTGTTTGGTACCGTTCATGTTTGTCTTTCGCCAGACACTTCTCGACGATTTCCTCCAAACGTTCGGGTACACCGTTAACCAGTTTTGATAGAGGTTGTGGTTCCGATTCCTGGATTGCGATGATTTGCCGGTGAACATCCTTGCCTTGAAATGGCAGCTCCCCGGCCAGCATCTCGTACAACAAAACACCGAAACTCCAGATGTCTGTGCGCTGATCCACGCCATGACCTGTTGATTGTTCGGGCGACATGTAACTAACTGTTCCCATCACCAGGCCTGGTTCTGTCTGCAGTCTTAGTCGCGTTTCAGCATCAGGGTCTGTGGCTTGCGTTACTGTTTCTGACAGTTTAGCCAGACCAAAATCGAGTACTTTGACGATCTGGTCTTTGCGAACCATCACATTCTCAGGTTTCAGATCTCGATGTGTAACACCAGCTTCGTGAGCCGCGTTCAATGCGGCCACAATCTGAATTGCGACATCCAACACGTCGACCAATTTGAGTCGACGGTTGGCGAGGTGTTTTCGTAGCGTTACGCCATCAACAAACTCGGCCGCTATGAACGATGCAGAATCAGCTTGGCCAAATTCGTGGATAGTGAGAATGTTTGGATGATTGAGATTTGAAACAGTACGTGCTTCCTGAATGAATCGCTGCAAACGATTTTGGTTCTTTGCAACTTCTGCGGGAAGGATTTTTAGCGCCACTTTGCGACCAAGTTCCGAGGTGTCCTGGGCCAGAAACACTTCACCCATCCCGCCAGCCCCGAGTTTGGAGACTATGCGGTAGTGAGAGATGGTCGAGTCACGTAAAAGTGTCACTTATGAGTCCAAACCAATCCTGGTAAGCAGAGGTACCCAGCGCGGATCACCATGAAGTTTGCGGAGACGCGGATCCATCCGCGCATGAGTCACTCCCGCATCGCGTTCGCTGATTCCGCGCTCAAGCCATTGAAACGCAAGATCAATTTCGCCGCGCATCGCATGGACCTCTGCGATCTGGAAAGCATTACCGTCTGAGTGGTTTTCGATGAGAT
>PSRF01000408.1 GCA_003175865.1 Blastocatellia bacterium | reverse complement strand
CGCGATTCAAGCATCGGTGTTGTTAGTTGGACCAATTCGCGTACAAGTTCATTAACGTCCAGTTGAGTAAATGTAACGGACCTCCGATGCGTACGCTCCAGAATGCCTCTGACTGTTTGGACGATTGCATTCAACTGGTCATTGATAATTCTCAGTCGCCTCTGTGTATCGGTATGTTCCTGATGATTGCGGCCAAGTAACTGTAGATGTCCCGCAACTGCGTTTAGAGGCGTACCGATCTCGTGGGCCAGTGAAGCGGTCACCTGTCCGATTGCTGCCATTCGTTCCGATTGTGCGAGACGTTGTTGTGTGCGAATCAAATTGGCGTTGGTGGTGCGTAGCTCACACGTAGCGGCTTCTACTTTTTCTAAGAGCTCATTATTTAACTCGCGAATTTGCTTGAGTAGATCCTCCCGTTCCGCGGTGCGAGTTGCGACCTCGTCCATCAATGCATTGAAACCACCGGCAATCTCACCCAATTCATCATGACGACGAACCGGTGCTCGAGCTGAGAGCTTGCCGTCGCGAGTCTCCGACATTGCATGAAGGATCTCGCGCACCGGTCTGCGGAAGAAATAACTGAAGAGCAAATAAAGAAGACCTACTGAAGCAGCAACCGCCGCAAACAGAAACAAGTTGTACTCGCGGTGAAGACTATCGACTAATTCATGATGGGTGCTCTTCAAGACTAGCGACTGGATGAACCCGCTAGCCCGCGCGTTCTTGATCTTCGCAGTGATCAACCAGTAGGAGTTTTTGTTTGTAGAGATCTCTGTCGAATTTACACCGGGCCGCGCTTCAGTCGATTGAACGTCTCCGTTTGTAGGAAATGAAGTCAACCGCGCCGCGTTGGGAGAGGTGGTCGCCAACAATTGAGGGCCGGCAGGGGTGTCCTTGTAAGCATCGATCTGTTTGAAATCGGGGCGTGATCCCGAAACTAGCTGCATCTCCTGCGTCAGGTCCTCGATACTCGAGAAGTAATCATAGCGAGAGATGCGATCGGCCAGGACCATCGTCTGGCTGATAGCGCCATCGTAGTGATTCTGTTCGACTACTGCACGGGTTCTAACGGTGTGGAGGTAGGAGGACGTAAACAGTATTAGCAACATTGAGGAGGTTACTAACAGGATTATCTTCGACTGCAGATTGAACTTGTTACGCAAGCGTTGGTTCCCCAAGGCTAAACGATCCGCAAGCGTGTCGATCATTTGGCTGCCTCTCGCCACGGATAAAGTTGGAATTGCTCCCTCCGTGTAACGAGAAACAGATTGCAAGTCGCGTGCAGCCGTTTGCGGTCGGAATTTATGAAGGTGGTCCGACCGTGAATGCTGTACGAATCAATAGTTCACGATTTGTTTGCCGGCTTTACGATGCTTGACGTCCAGTGAGTGTTGCCGACCGACGGTGTGGCTTTCTTGCTCGACTGGTGACAAAGTGCCTCACGAGCGTTGTGCTCAAGTGTTAACCAATCTGTCACATAATAAATAGCGATGACAAAATCTCGTCACTAATTACTCAATCAAACTAGCAACTAATATGTTGCTGCAATACATTCATTCACAGCTACCACCGTCATCTTACTATGGTCCATCGATGGCACTTTTCTTGCAGCTGAAAGCAAATTGTCCGCGTGAAGATTGAACAATTACGTAAGCGTTAACCTAAGCACCTTTGAATGTCGCGAAGTTGTTTCGAGCTTTACATTCAATTGAGAAGGAACATCTGCAGTACGCACCTGGTTCAATCGATGGCGTTGAACCTTTTACGACGACAGGACTCAAACCAACTCAACACGGTTGGTAGGACCGACTTCAATATTCCTTCGCACGTATTTAGCAGTCATCCACGGGTCATTCAGTTGGGCACTGAGGTTCAAGTTTTTAATCGTCTCCTCAGGCTTCGCGCATATGCGCCTCAGGGTGGTCGCACAAACCACCCTCCTTTTTTGTCCGATAAGCTTTAGCTTGTCGTTGTGGCAAGGAATGGGTACCACCTTGCATTCAGCAGCGTCGAGTTTCAACTTCTCGCTACGACACGACACCTCGAACTCCACAGACACCACCTGCTTCAGCAGCGTGGAGCTTCAACTTCTCGCTACAGCAGGACACTTCGAACTCCGCAGATACCACCTGCTTCAGCAGCGTGGAGTTTCAACTTCTCGCTAACCTCGTCTAAAAAACTCTCAAGCGGTACCGTAATCCCACCCTCCAGCGCCTGCAAGATGTAGCGAGAAATTGAAGCTCCACACTGCTGAAGCAGGTGGTATCTGCGGAGTTCAACGTAATGTTTTTCTAGCGAGAAGTTGACACTCCACGAAGCTAAAGCATGTGGTGTCTGAACTATTTTCAAAGCCTGGGTATGCAGGGTGCAATTTGCGAGCTCGATACCGGCTTACAGCAAAATGGGGTGCTCACTAAGGTAAGCACCCCTTCTTGCACACCGCGCCCCTAGTTCAATTTGCGGTGTTGATTATCTATCGTAGCTTGTCCGCATCTTCGTTTTCACTGTAATAAAGCTTCTATCCATATGATTGCGAATGTCCAGTTAGAAGATTGCGGGTACAACACGCAACTCGGGTGTCTGTTTCCTTCTTCTGAAAGCCATGTCTGAGGCATCGAGCGCTTCGATCATCGCGGCTGTGTCGTAAAAAGCTCGAAGTTCACTGATCCTGCCTCTCCTCATATTAAACACATGAACCCACGGGGAGCGCAGTGAGCTTCCGGTTGCTATTAGATCCAGTTCATCTTCGCCTATAGCAATCACCGTATCGTTCTCTGAAACGAATTCGATCGGTTTGATTTTAAGACTTCCTGTTTTTGCCAGCAGCGCAAAATATCGTTCAACCTCTTCCACGCCATAGCGAGTCCCTGCAGTAGGAATCAGATGGGGTGGACCGATCGCAAAGAGTTTTACATTTTCATCAAAACACTCTAACAGCACATCAAAATTGTGCTCGCTGATCGCGCGATAGGCGTCTTTCACAACATCCACATTTGTCTGTTCGTGCATTTGGGCAACTCCTTTGAGGAATATTTCTACGGCGAATGAATAAACTTCGCCGCTGGTCCGTTGGCAATCGTCATGCCCAGTCTTTTTGTTACTAAGACAGAACCGTATCCAAGTCAGTGTTCGCGAACACTCAGTATTTCAGCACCTTTGTTTCGGCTGATTATGAACGACCGTGATTGACGCGGTGTTAACAAGTGGCGTTTTGTCGCGCTGAAAGCAAGAAAGCCACAGCCGATGCTCTTGCCGCTTTGAAAGCACTTGCTATGCGCGGCGCTTTGGCGATGGCATGAAGATTTCAAGCCCCCTCAGTCGAAGGGGGTTCGGTAATAGAAGCGAAGCCGGCGTGTTGAGAATCCACATTTTTGGAATTCAGAAATACTACGAGCTTCGAACATTACCCATCAAAGGAGAAGCGATGAAGAAGAGAGTATTTAGCTTATTGTTGAGTAGCTGCGTTCTGGCACTTATCGCAGCTACGACGTTTGCACAATTACCGGGCGAGCCCGTGCGCGCGAACATTCCGTTTGACTTCAATATCAACGGGAAGACACTGCCAGCCGGCGAATATGAGATCGCCCGAATTAGTGATGAAGCCGACGGGCTCAAGATTACCAGCGTAGACCACCGAGGTGAGCATGCACTTTTCTTTACTGAGCCTGTTCAACGAATGACGACTTCCAGGCGAGGTGAATTGATTTTTCATCGATATGGAGAAGCCTATTTTCTTTCTGAGGTTTGGGGGCCCGGATTGGAGACAGGACGCGAGCTAGCACCTTCGCGCCAGGAACGGTTGCTGAAACGAGAGACTGCGAGCGTCAGCTCTTCGAATACGCAGCAACTCGTCGCGATCGCAACTTACTGAGGCACTAATGAAGGTGCAACGGAACGAGCGCGGTAACGAAGGGTGGTCTACTTAACAGGAGAAAGAGTCGACATGGTGAGAGTTGAGTTGATTATCAGTCGTTGCCGCAGCTCGGTAAAGACACCACCGACTAATCACGCGTAGCGATAAAGTTTGATCCGTTGAATGCCGAATCTACCGGGCGGCAATCGTAAGTGACGTCCCTGATTTGTTTGATCCCCATTGAGCCGCCGACCTGCAACCCACTGCCCATTTTCAAACTGTCCTTCGTCAACAGAAAGTATTCCAACCAATGGATCGCCAGGCGTGGCTGCGTCGAAAGTGATCGTCAATCCAGTGCCTGCAAAAAGAAACTCGTTTGGCGCGACTGCAATAACCAACCCGCCGGAAAGCGCATTGGACGAGGGATTTGTCTGACGCTCAAAAGCCACGTGCAAAGTGTAGTCTCCTAACGTCAACTGTTGGGGCTGACGCTGCTCAGGACCTTCTGGCAAGACGCCTGCCATCTCGCCCTTGCCCTGATGCTCAAGAATCAGCGGACTTAGTTGTCGCAGTAGGTCATAGCTTTGCGAAAGAGCTTTCGTCGTCTCTTCATCCAAAGAGTCAATACTGAATGGGCTATATCCGATCGCATTGTGTTGTGCGATTACATATAAGCCGTTGACGGCATCGATTGGACCAGGCATGGCTTCGGGAATAAACAAAGGATTTCCGGATCTGTCATATCTTGTCACCCATTCTGCAAAGTTTTGAAAGTAAATGTCTGGTGATAGAAAGTCGATCTTCGAACCGCCCGCCCGCCAAACATCGATCAGATGCGGAAGTGGACCAGCACTGGGATATTGGCCGGGTTGATAGCCGGGACGAATCAGCGCTGCATTCACAAACATAGGTAAGGGATATTCAGCTTTGCCGGCCTCGGCTATTCGATTTGCATAGCGCGAGAAATGCCAGGCCATAAAAATTTCGTCTGTTCCTGGACCTTTTCCAAAAATTTCTTCCCAAGTGCCTTTCGTCTTAAAACTATTTGCAGCCCATACGCTGCGGAATTCAGGAATCAATTGTTCCTTGTGCTGTTGCAGGTAACTCATCAACTCGGCAGGTACAGACTGATTGTAAAGCTCGTTTGCAATCACGCTACGATCGCGCGAGTCAGGAATCATCCCAATCTCGTTTTCCACCTGGACCATGATGACCGTTTGATTACTCGCATCCACTTCTCGCAAGTGACGCATGAATGCGCCGAACGCACGTGCATCTGTTTCTAAATTCTCTTTGCTGAATGGAGAAAGAATCTCCATTCCTTTGCCTTCTCTGTCCTGCGAACGTGGAAAGCGCTTCTGATTTGTCTTGACCCAAGCAGGCGCATAACACGACATGCTGTTTTTCCACGATGCAAACCAGAGAGGTACCAAATGTAGATTGTGTTTGCGAGCATCCTGGATCAGGCCATCAACGAGCGTGAAATCGAATTTTCCTTCAGTCGGT
This sequence comes from Blastocatellia bacterium, assembly GCA_003175865.1. GTDB lineage: Bacteria > Acidobacteriota > Blastocatellia > Pyrinomonadales > Pyrinomonadaceae > PSRF01. The sequence goes on along the minus strand of PSRF01000408.1, from coordinate 1,694 downwards.
TCGATCAGCTCCCAATAGACGGGGATGAGAACTGTGTTCAGGTTGAGCGCGACGAGTTTGGGCCACACGGGTCGCATGTACTCCAAACTCGAAGAACTGGAGTTACCCAGTTCGCCCGCAATCACAAGAAACGGTTTGTCTTCGACAATTAGTTGTGTGGCGGTTCCTTGTTTGCGCAGGTGAGGTAGTCCAGCGAGAGAGTTAACAATATTCACTCCTAACAGCGTTGAGGCGATGAACAGTCTGACGCCGATCTTGGTGACATGTGTCTGCATTGTTATTAGTCGCTTGCTATTGTCAAAAGAGCGTCAACTTCATGCTGGGAGTGCAGGCGTCCTCGCCTGCTGGTTCCATTAAAGTTGACTGTAAATGTATCTAGCAGGCGAGGACGCCTGCGCTCCCAGCACTTAGTCCTGGTTATGGCTGTGGCGGTTTTTTCGCGCTTGGATCTCCCGTTGGTGGTGGAGCGAGATCTTCTTTAGCAGGTGGTCCAAGCACTTCAGTAAAGAGTGGTTTCAGTGCGTCGGCCCACACTTGATAGGCTTTGAGATCCAAATGCAACAGATCTTTGTTCGTCATTCCTTCGTAAAGCTTTCCATCGTTATCAGCAAGCCTGTTGTTGATGTTTAGGTATCTAATCTTCTTGCCATCTCCGAATTTGGCTATGCGCTCGTTGATCTTATTGATGATGGGCATCACCGCCATGTTGTCGTTGCGCGGTGTGATTCCCATCAACACGATAGTTGCGTTTGGAGCTTTGTGCTGAAGCGTATCCAAAATGGCTTTGATTCCTCGCGTGATGTCTTCAACCCGCGGGTCATCACCTTGAGGTGACTTATTACCGACGTTGTTGGTGCCTGCCATCAACACGATGATTTTGGGATTGACATTATTAAGCTCGCCATTTTGTAAGCGCCACAGGATGTTTTGAGTGGTGTCGCCACCCCAACCGAAATCTGCAGCGTTCCAGCCGAAAAAGTTCTGCCGCCAGTTGGCGAGAAAATGCTTGTACTGCTCATCACTCGTTCCCCAACGGCGCGTGATTGAGTCGCCTTCAAAATAGACGTCGATACGACCTTTTTTAGACTTCTCCAACAATTCTGCATGTGCAGTCATCGAGTTTTGATCAGTTCTTGGTGACGGCAAATCGGCTCTTACGTTGTTTTGGACGGAACTCACGTTTACCGCGTGCAAGAGAAATAGAATTGTGATCAGTGTTGGGATTGAATATGGGTGCCGTCTCATCAGTGAGTTACCTACTATCGCAAAACACAGCGAGCCGTCAACGTGCTTGACAAGGATTGCAATAAAAATCGATCAGCAGTAGAAGACGCTCATCGCCCGCCGACAGAATGCCTAATGTTTAATCCAGTGAAACGAGGAGGCGATATGAAGAACTATCGAAAGGAGATCACGCTGCACGTTCCCAGTCAACGTGGTTTTCTCGTGATCACGCAACAAGTTCGAGACTGCGTGCGCGAAAGTGGAATTACTGAAGGTATCGTCCTGATCAACTCGATGCACGTGACCTCTTCAGTCTTTGTCGACGACGAGGAGCAGGGACTATTTCGCCATTATGAGACGTGGTTGGAGAAAGTGGCTCCTGTGTTGGAAGCAGGCGAATACAGCGATGAAGTAATTGGCGAAGACATCATCGACGCTCACATGAAAAGGCACGTAATGGGCAGGGAAGT
>PSRF01000209.1 GCA_003175865.1 Blastocatellia bacterium | reverse complement strand
CCAGCTCGACCTACTTCCGCCGGAGGAACACTTGTGGTGACCTTGAATTCGGCAATAGCGTCCGGGTTCGGAAACACACCAATGGTACCGAACTGAGGTTCATTGTTATCAACACCGTCGAGCGAAAAGTTGTTGTTCGTAGAGCGCTGACCGTTCACTGACAATGCACCACTGCCAGATCGAGCAAAGCGCGAGTTCTCTGTCGACCCTTGCGTGTTGCTGCTCCCTGGACCACCGTCACCGGCTCGTGGATCGCCATTGTTGAACTGTCGTGCATCGGGACCAGTTCCGCCGAAGCCTGTATTGCTTGCCGCCGCAACTCCTGGCATCAATGTCGCGAGTTGCGTGAAATTGCGTCCCGACAAAGGAAGCTCAGTAACTTCACGACCAGTCACAACAGCACCGCGATTACTGGTATCAGTTTCCACAAGCGGCGCTGCGGCACTGATAGTTACTTCAGCAGTCACATCACCGGCTTTGAGTTCTAAATCGACACGCAAACGATCATTGGTCTCCAGGACCAAATTTTCTCGAGTCACAGTTTGATACCCCTGCTTCGTGGCTGTGACTTTATAAGTGCCGATATCGAGAAGCGGAGCGTTGTAATTCCCATCATCGTTCGCGGTGACGGTTCGTTCGGCGCCGGTGTCGACTTTAGTGATCGTCACGGTCGCTCCGGGTATCGCCGCACCACTAGAGTCTTTTACAGTCCCAACAATGTCAGCTTTATTAGTTTGGGAGAATGCTGAGGTTGAAAGGATACTCAGAACAATCAATGACATACCTGCCGTGCCCAGCAGGCGCAGAAAAAACCGGAAAGTCTTCATGGCAGAACCTCGTAGCTCAACGTAGGAGAACCCACTCAGACTGCTGCTGAGTGGCTGCTGCGATTTCTAAATTCCGGAGCCAGCGCGCATAAGTGCGTGGCCTAATAAATTTTTAGCGAGACGGGGTTTAAGGTCGCTGGGGACGAAGCCTTAAACTATCTTGAGTTTGTTGCCAGAACCAACAAAGTATTTAATACAAGTTCGTAGGTCTGTCAACGATTTTCTTAAACGGTTGTCATGATTTGTTCGACTCAGGACGAGCCGATAGGTGCTACGCTGCAAAGTCAGCCGCGAATTTTGTTGCGAGAACGAGACTAATTGCACCCATCAATGTCGGCTGATCGCCAAGCGTCGACGCAGTGATACGCGCAGAAGGCAAACCTCTTCTAATGCTTCGTTCTATCGTTTCACTTAAACCGATTTCAACCAGAGACCAAGCGCGAGTAATCTCGCCACTAACGATCACCACTTCGGGACTGAAACCCACGACGAGATTTGAAATGCCTACACCCAGGTAATGCGCGGTTTCCGATAACGCAGACCTTGCATACTCTTCACCGGCGAGTGCCATGTCGACCAACGTTGGAAAATCGACAGCTGTGTTGTCGCTTATTTTCCTGTATCGAGCGAGTGCGCTGCCTTCAGACGCAAACGCTTCCCAACAATCAAAGTTGCCACAAGAACACGCGAGCGGAGCCTGCGCTCCAACGATCATATGGCCAAACTCACCTGCGGCGCCTCGCTCTCCTCGATAAACCTGACCATCAATGATGATTCCTGTTCCGACTCCCTCGGCAACGAGGATCATGATGAAATCGCGAGCGTTGCTGATCTCGGGTCGACCAAACCACAACTCTGCAAGCGCAATCGAATTCGCATCATTATCAATTCTCACTGGCAAGCCGGTACCACTTGAGATGACATCGCCAATCGGAATTCCGCGCCACTTGAAATACGGAACATAAATGGCAACGCCAGCTGGATCGATGAGACCGGGAACACTGATGCCGATTGATTCAATGGAGGAACTATTACAGGCAGAAAGGCGATTTACCGTTGAGATGATTCGCTGCGATGTTTTTTCCCAATCAGGATCTGTACGAAACTCTTCCTGCTCAATCAGACGTCCCGCCAAGTCGCTTGTAGCTATCCAGGTAACAGTTGGAGTAATCGCAACACCAATTGCAATTGGACCAGCAGTTCTCAAACGCAACAAGGTTGGTCGACGTCCGCCAGTCGACTCACCGGCTCCGATCTCTTCAATTAACCCATCATTTCTTAAGATCTCTACGAGCTCTGAGATTGTCGATCGCTGCAACGCCGTTTCGCGGGCGATCTCGGCACGCGAAATTGGCTCCCGTTCTCGAACGTAGTTCAGAACGATCTGGCGGTTAATTCCGCGAATCGTGTTCAGGCGTGCAGCCTGCGCTTTTTTTAGGTCCAGACGTCGCAATCAAATACCCTTACTTCACTATACCCTTACCTTCGTTAATCGTTATCGTTCGGTCGACTCCCTTTACATCAACTGATTCTTTACTTCCATCGGGCCAAACAACCTCCAACTTTTCAATTGTGGTCGCCGCACCAAGTCCAAAATGGAGAGTCATGTCACTCTGCGATGCGTAACTCGCTCCGCTAATAACATCCTGTCGCTGTCGGGTGCTGTTTGCGGTTAGATAAACGATGGCCCCAATAGCATCACGTGGACTCTTCTTTCCCACATCACCGTTCAGTCGCACGTTCAACCAGTGACCCGATGGAGTCGTCACGTTCCTCAAGATCGTTGGCTTCGAATCGGCATTATTGATTACCAGGTCGATTCGTCCGTCGCCATCCAGGTCACCAGCGGCCAATCCTCTCGAGCACCACGCATAGGCAAGCCCACTGCCGGGCGCCGCACCAACACGCTCGAACTTTCCATTCTTCAAGTTGCGAAACAACAGTGGCTGTTGAGCGTAACTGGTACCCCATTGATGAGCATCAACTGCCGGATAGACGTGACCATTTACGACCATAATGTCGTTCCAGCCATCATTGTCGTAGTCGACAAACACGGTCCCCCACCCAAGAAACGGCAATGTTACTTCACCGAGACCGGCGAGAAATGTTACGTCAGTAAAATTTCCTTCACCGTCGTTGTGATACAGCACATTCGAATCGTCTGAAAAATTCGTGATGTGAAAATCGATGCGGCCGTCGTTGTCGTAATCACCGACCGCGAGGCCCATTCCTGCTTGCTCACGACCATTCTCATTAAGCGCGACACCCGACGGGTATCCGGTCTCTTCAAAGGTGCCATCTCCTTTATTAATGTAGAGCAACTTCGGTGTTGAGTCGTTCACAACGATGAGATCCAGCAAATTGTCCTCGTTTATATGTACAAAGGCCGAGGAAAATCCATAATACTTCTGGGGATCGTTGACACCGGCTTTCACGCTTACGTCTTCAAATGTTCCGTTTGCTTTTTGGTGATAAAGCGTATCGCCTTCACCGGGCAAACTGCGCGGTCCACACATAACTGGCGCACCACGAAATTGACAGGAACTCTGGCCCGAACTTCCGGGCTTATTAGCCTCAGCAGGACTACGCGGCAAGTTGTTGAAGTCGATCTCGAGATAGCCTGGAACAAAAAGGTCGAGTCGACCATCTCCGTCGTAGTCACCCCAGGTTGCTCCAGTGCTCCAACCCTTTCTCGCCACTCCTAACTTTTCCGCAACATCAGTGAATGTGCCATCACCGTTATTATGGTACAGCCGTGATACACCAAAGTTACTGACATACAAATCCGGACGACCATCGTTGTCGTAATCACCTACGGCTACTCCCATTCCCCAGCGCTCGTTAGCCACACCCGCTTTGTCAGTTACGTCTTCAAATTTCAATTGACCAAGGTTGTGATAGAGTGCGGATCTCGGAGGTTTTTCTTTGCCTTGCTCTGCAGGAAGTGTCGAGCCGTTCAAGAGGTAGATATCAGGTAGTCCATCTCCATCGTAATCGAAGATGGCGACACCACCAGAAGGCACTTCAAAGATGTAATTCTTATCTAACGTACCTGATTTGTGTTTAAAAGCTGACAAAGCAGTCTTGTCTGTCACGTCTTCAAATATCACTGGCGCCTTTGGGTCTACGACGTTAACTGTTCGTCTTGTTGTGTAGTTGATAGGCGCCCCCGTTGAGACACCCCCCATGGGTTGCTGTGGCTCCTGTTTTTTTTCCGGTGTTTGTGCGAACACAGTCACCAGAGCGAGGTACACAAGAATAACTCCGGATAAAACACGTGAACTCGTTCTTTTCATCTTTAACTGCCGGGCCTGACTAATAAGGGAATCCAAAACAGTGAGTTGGTTTAATTAATGCGGAAACGATTACGAAAATACGCATGCACACGACACCTGTCAAACGGGCTGATTCTCATGGCGAAATTCAAATTCTCATTCTCCCCAAGCTTCAGCTTGGGGTCAGCCGCACTCTGCTGAAATTTAGAACCGTTTCAACGGTTTTCAGTGATGTGCTCAATGCATCGAATCGTGAAAACCGTTGAAACGGTTCAGCAGCTTCGGCGCCGAAACAGTTACCCCAAGCTAAAGCTTGGGGAGAATGAAAAGGTTGATATTGTGACTGCTGCTGCAACCAGATCTTTCTCAATTTGGCACCCGATCACTTTGGTTCTTCGATGACCAAGTACCGATCTATTTGAGGTGCCGAGATAGTCTGTGTCCGACCACTCGGCCAATGGACCTCAACCATGCGAACACTCGTTGCAGTTCCCAGCCCAAATACAACTCTCGGATCGTTGCTCGACAAATAACTTCCGGCAGTAGAAACGTCATCGATCTGTTTGGCACCAGTATTATCTGTAACAGTCACACGCGCACCGAGTCCATCACGATTGGATTTTGTCCCTCTTAATCGAATTCCAAGCCAATGATTTTTCGTTCCGTCGTTTTTCAAAATGACGGGTGCTCCATCCAACACACCGATCACGATATCAACCTGACCATCGTTGTTCAGATCACCAAATGCTGCGCCTCGCGCCGCGATCGGATTCGAGAAAGCAGTACCAGCACTTGCTGAAACATTGGTGAAAGTCCGACCGAGATTCCTCATGAGCAATGGCGTTTGTTTGTATTTAATGTAACCAGTCGATCGTTCGATTGTATCTAGCACGTGACTCTGTGCGACAAAGATGTCGCGCAGACCGTCGTTATCCGCATCGAGAAAACGCACTCCCCAACCCGAGTACAACAAAGAAATCTGACCGACGGCACTTGGCTTCGTGACATAGCTGAAACTTAGATCACCGTTGTTGTGATAGAGAGGGTACGTTTGATATGACAACGTTGTACAAACCACATCCACATAACCGTCGTTATCAAAGTCGGCAGCATCGACGCCCATACCTGCGTACGTTTTTCCATCTTCATCGTACCCGGCGCCAGCTTCGACAGCGATATCTTCAAAGGTGCCGTCGCCTTTGTTGTGATAGAGCGACTGCCTCACGCTGTCGTTTGCGACGAAGATGTCAGTTAGTCCGTCGTTATCGAAATCCGCGAAGGCAACACCGAGTGCTTTGCCTGATGGATCTGCAACACCAGCGCGTGCACTCACATCCTCGAACGTTCCATCCGGTTTTTGATGAAACAACATGTTCGTTGCTCCCTTGAAATTTTCAGGGTGGCAATAAGCGCGCGTTCCACGTGAGTCGCCACAAGGAATCGCGCCTTTCTCAAAATCCCAATCGAGATAGCGCGCCACGAACAAGTCGAGCCGGCCGTCGCGGTCGTAGTCGAGCCAGCCGGCACTTGTGGACCAACCGCCAGCTGACAGCCCTGTCGTTGCGGTCACATCGACAAACGTACCGGCTCCGGTGTTTCGATAGAGGTGATTTCCCTTGTATCCAGTAACGAACAAGTCGACGTTGCCGTCGTTGTCGTAATCAGCCGCGGCGACTCCCATGCTGTAGCCATCGCCCTTGAGTCCAGCACGCACCGTCACGTCTTCGAACGTTCCATCAATCTTTTGGTGATAAAGACGATTCCAAAACTTTGCCTCACTCTTATCAGGCGCTGCGTCTTTGGCCATTCCCTCCTTTAGCAATGCGCCATTGGTGAAGAACAGATCCATTCGACCATCGTTGTCGTAATCGAAAATCGCTACTCCACCACCCATAGTTTCGAGCAAGTACTTAACTGCAGTCGGAGACCCTGCGTGTTGGAAGTCGATCTTTGTGGAGGCCGTGATGTCTGTGAACGTAACAGTCGATTGCCCTTTTGGACCGGGCGGTGGTGGAGTCTTCGGTAGCTCTTCACTGCTGTAGGAGCGCCCCAGCTGTGGACTTGGAGAGGGATTCGCTTGTTGGCCCACCGCATATTGAGTGCAGTACAGAACGAGCAAGACAACGACAAAAAGGATCGCCCACCGGCGATCAGGGTAGTGCCGTGCTAACGCGATATTGGAAGAGACAGTCACGTTGGATTTTGATCAGAACAGGAGCGAAGCGACTGCCTGAAGTTGAACCAGCCAATAATGCAATCTAAGAGCAGTCGCTTGGCTCCTGTTCTGACTCGGAGTTCGGTACAAACTAATTGTTCTGAACTAATTCGCCGTAATCACGACATAGTCTTTGCCGTTGTACAAACGCACGCCATCACTACTTTTAGTCATCATCAATGGACGCGGTCGCTTCAGATCGTTGTCTTTTGTTGTCGATACCGAAAGAACTTCAGTCGCTGTGAGGTCAAGCACAGTTAGTTTTCCGTCGTTACTAAAACCAAAACCATAGGCACCGGGAGGCAATGCCGTCCCGTTGATCTTTATTGGTGAGTCGGTGATCAGGAAACCTTCATACTTTGATCTGAGCTCGGCTGCATAACCAGACGTATCAACGAGGCCAGCCAAGACATATCGCTTCGTACCGAACTTAACTGCGGCAGAGTTGCGCATCTGTGTCGGGGCACTCAAGCCCTGGAAATAAAAACCCGGAGGCATTGTTCGCGTGAGTTCAGTACCCGTAAGGATCACCGCGTCTTGCGCTAGTACTGGCACGGCAAAAGCAAACATGAAGAGTATCGCGGCAAGCATCAAACAACGTCTGAAAATTTTCATGGAGGTTCCTTTCAAGTCTGTGGTTTTAGTGAAAGCTAAAATAACGCTCTCAGTACCGTGAGGTAAACCAAAGACATTCTGGATTGCCGTTTGGCGATCAAGAGTTTGATGGTGCTGAGTACAATTAGCGAACCCAGAGCGGTAGCGAAGGGTAGCTACTCTCAATCTGCGCAGAACATTATCTCGTAACGTTGATTAGTAGCTACCCGTCGCAACCGCTCTGGGTTCTCTAATGATGCATTCATTCTTTAAAACGGGTAGGGGCGAGCATGAGTGCTCGCCCCACCTAAAGTTACCAACCTTCGGCAACTATCGAATCGCAACTTCCACTCTTTCAGGCTTAGCACCATTGCTTGCCAACTTGAACTCACGCGCGATCCTCACTTCCTTAGTGGATTGATACAACTGACGCCCACTATCCACACTTAACCACACCTGCGAAAGGAAGTAATCGTTACCATAACGATTGAATACCAGCCGTTCTCCCGCTTTGAAATCTCGTGAACCGAGAGTCAACGGAGCATTGACTACTGCCACAGTCTTACCTTCATCGTTCTGAATCGCCAACGCCATTCCGTTCGTACGCCGAATACTGTAGGTTCCCGCCTTCAGGTTCGACTTCCCTGCCGTGAAATCAAAAGGCACACTTGCAATCGTTTTTGTTGGGATCTGCGCCTGAACACTCGCGACGGCCAGCACGAAGAAGAGGCCTGCTAACGCCAACGTCGACTTGATGATGTTTTTCATTTTGAACCTCCTAAGGTCTCAGCTTTGAGGCCAGCCCTATTGCCGCCTTCATCTAGTAACGCGACAGTCGTCGCAAGACGGGCTCAAAAACCTGGAAGTCGCAAAAACATGGCTAAAACACAACGGTTTGACGCGTTAGTAAGTGGAGCTGTTAATAAGTTTGCCGGTGAATAGCTCTTAGGAAGGAGATTGAGAATACCAATTTGGACGTTGCAGCATCCAACAGGCTTAAAATCGAACAGACAGCGCAATTCGTTCGTACGAAATCCTGGACTCGGACCCACGTTATGTCGCCGCAACAAGCCCAGAACATCACCCAACTTCTGATTAAGTGGGGCAACGG
>PSRF01000419.1 GCA_003175865.1 Blastocatellia bacterium | reverse complement strand
CTACTAAAGGACTATCTGGGCTGTATACCGTTGATCCTCAACTAATTTCGGATTTCCTATCTAAACTGCCCACTTACATAACTATTACAACAAGCGCGATCACCCTTTGTTAGGATGCAGGCATTCGATTGCGAGAGTGATCGTGAAATAAAAATGACGGAGTATCGATGCACAACCAAAACAAGGGTATTAACTGGCACACCGCAATCTTTCTATCGATCTTTCATGTCCTCGCGGTTTTCGCGTTTTTTGTTTTTAGTTGGAAATGGCTGGTCGTTTCGCTGATGCTAAATTGGGTTTCGGGTAGTTTGGGCATTGGGATAGGCTTTCACCGACTCCTAACTCACCGCGGCTTTCAGACTCCAAAATGGGTGGAATACGTTCTAACGTTATGTGGAATGTTGGCGCTTGAGGGTGGCGCTATCAATTGGGTCGTCACCCACCGCATTCATCATGCTTTCACTGAACAGCCAGCCGATCCACATTCACCACGTGAAGGTGTTTGGTGGTCGCACGTCGGCTGGATCTTACGTGGAACCTCACAACAACATCCTGAACATGTCATGCGGCGTTATGGACCAGACCTTATGAAGGACCCAGTGCATGTTTGGTTGAATCGCTTGTATTTCTTGCCACTCGTGATCTCCGGTCTTGTTCTATTGGCAATTGGTGGCTGGACAGCTGTCCTGTGGGGGGTGTTCTTCCGTGTAGTCTATGGTTTGCATGTCACCTGGTTGGTGAACTCAGCAACACACCTTTGGGGCAGTCGACGTTTTGCGACCTCAGACGATTCGACGAACAGCTGGTGGGTTGCACTACTGACGTTCGGAGAAGGTTGGCACAACAATCATCATGCATTTCCAAGGGCCGCGCGCCACGGACTCATGTGGTATGAGCTCGACATAAACTGGATCGGCATCCGAGCGCTCCAATTGTTGGGTCTCGCGAAATCGATCAAGCTAGTCAGCAAGGAACAAATTGCATCCAGCGAGGACTACGGGCTGCGTAAAGCTGCGTAGCAAATGTCCGATATGCTTCAGCTTGTCGATGACTGCTTCGCGGTGCAAACTGGGGCAAGTCATCGACAAGCTGAAGCTTATCGGACAAAATCTCCATCGTGCGAGTCAGCGGCCGACGGAAGACTATATTTTGGGTATCGTTGAGTGCCTGTTTGGTGGCACTCGCAATTGCGCTGAACGTCGGTTGGATTCTGCTCAACTGGCGTGAAGTAGCGCTGCTTGTCCTCGGTATAATCTTCTTTTTCCTAATCATCTTTGGTCTCGTCATAAACACAACATTCCTGATTAGAGAGATTCGACGCAACGAGCAGCACGACGCCTTCATCAACGCTGTCACCCACGAACTGAAGACCCCAATCGCCTCCATTCGCCTGTATCTAGAGACACTCAAGACACGCGATGTAAACGAAGACCAGCGCAAAGAGTTCTACAACATCATGCTGGCCGACAGTGATCGATTGTTGGGCACTGTCGAGCAAGTCCTGCGAGCTGGTAGAACAGGCCATCGCCGGCGTCGGATTTCAAACTCAATAATCGATGTCAACGACATTGCGCGTGAATGTCTTGAACTGGCTCGAGTTCGTTATGGTCTAAGTGACAATCATCTGATGTTTTTCGAGGCGCCGTTAAGTGACCCGATTTGCGTTGCGGGCGATGCTGATGAGCTGCGGGCAGCATTCTCGAATTTGATCGACAACGCAGTGAAGTATTCCGACGACGATGTCAAAGTTTCCGTTTCCGTGAGTCCCATTGACGAGAAACGAGTGGCGGTACGTGTTGCTGATAAAGGCATAGGAATTCCCAGCGCTCAGTTGAAACGGATCTTTAAGCGGTTCTATCGCGTGCCGGGACGTTTTATGGCGCGCGTGAAGGGCACTGGGCTTGGCTTGTACATAGTTCGCTCCGTAGTTGAAAAACATGGCGGGCGAGTATTCGCCGAAAGCCCGGGCCTTGGTCATGGAAGTACGTTCACCGTTCAATTACCACGTATTTCTTGAAATGAGTCGAGTACTAATCGTCGAAGATGAGAAGCACCTTGCCGATGGGTTGCGTTACAACCTGGAGGCTGAAGGCTACAACGTCGAGGCCGTTGCGGACGCAGAGTCGGCGTTGCCGCTGTTGATGGACCAGCAAAAAACTTACGATGCCGTTGTCTTAGACGTCATGTTACCGGGCATGAATGGCTTTACGTTGGCTACACAACTGCGAGCTTCGGGTCAATTTGTTCCGATACTAATGTTGACCGCCCGGGGTTCGGCTGACGATGTGCTGAAGGGGTTCGAAGCAGGCGCAGACGATTATCTCGCGAAGCCTTTCGATCTCAGTGTATTACTTGCCAGAATCAATGCGTTATTGAGACGGCGCGAATGGTTTCAGCAACACATAACTGGCGAAAAGCGAACAGGCACAGCGGCGGCTCCCGGACCAGACATCTTTCAGTTTGATGGCAAGACAATTGATTTTAAGGCACTCGAGTTACATTCCGGTCCGCAAACCGTTCATTTGACTGTGATGGAGGCCGACTTGTTGCGGTACTTGATTAAACACGATGGCAAGATTGTTTCGCGCAGCGCAATACTCAACGATGTATGGGGACTGCGTGAGGACACAGACACGCGTGCCATCGACAATTTTATTGTGCGCCTTAGAAAGTACCTCGAGGACGAACCATCACGACCACGACATCTACTCACGGTTCGAGGAGTCGGATACCGGTTTGTATCGAAGGCTAAGAAGTAGTTTATGGTTTGGGTCGGAGGTGAACGAAGCTAGAGATCTATTTATCAATGATCATCGGACATTTATCACTTTTTATTTCCGATCTTCTTCGTTGGCAATTCTGGCCGATGAAGTGGCACTCTTAAATGTCATATGATCAATGATAAATGCTTCTTCTCACAACATCGGTTACAATTGAATCCCTAGCTGCGCGCAACTACGACCGACGCGCGGACTCCTAATAGATCTGAAAAATCTTTCGAGTAGACAGCCTCCACCTTTCGAACCTTCCCGATCACCTCAACTAATTCATCGTTTGAAATAAACCCATTTTCCGTGTGCGCTATGGCCCATGCGTGAATGTGCGCGGCCGTGTGAAGCAGATCTTCGACGAAGCCAAGATATTGCTGTTTGCTTTGTACGCGCGAGCCAAGTTTTGCTCCGCGCTCCCTTTCAAGTTCTAACCAAAACTCATCACCGCCCCGCAACCACTCTTCGCGCCAGGTACTAACTGGATCTCTCTTCGCTGTTTGGGTGAGGGGAGCAGGCAGACGAAGAAACAGCAGATCTGTATGCTGACGCTCGGCGACAAACGATCGCACATCCTGATTTGTGCTGCTGTTTCTCATCTCGTTATCAAAGGCAAGCGGAAGTGATTCAAGCGCGAGCTGAAAAGACTTTGAAAGCGAAAACGGTTCGCGGAGATCTCTCGTTGCCTCGTTGAAGGAAAGCACATAGTCCCCAACCATCATCCCCGTGGTCAGTGCCAGCGCACGTTTATACGGTTCCAGGCTTTCTGCGTTGAACCTGAGATTGTCAAACCACCACGCATCAACCTCATTAAAAAACTTTAGCAATCCCGGATTGTCTAGTTTTTCGCGCGGAACGTAGGCGTCATCAAGCAGTCTGTAGAGGTCGTCTTCGTTAAGGTGTTCACTGTAGTTTTCGACAAGCGCAGTCGCTTTGGTGTGAGACCAAATCATCGGATCGTTCGCAGCCACGCGAACTTTCCAACGCTTCAATTGCACGCCAAGGTCGGGTTCGCCCGTGAAAGGTAGTGCGACCGAGCCAAACCTGAGCCGACGCAAGACACTGAGTTCAAATGAAAGCCAACCGTTAGCAAACTCCATTAGTGCCTCTACCTATCAATAGATGAAAAGAGATCCCAACTTGAGGAGCCCTGTGCCTTGATTTCAACCTGGAACTCATCATTTTCGAACGAATCAAGTTCGGGGAAGCTTTCGAGCGACAAGAACGTCTTCACCACTGCGGGATCGAACTCCAAACCCGCACGTTGTGCAATTTCCCTTCGCGCCGAGCGGGTTGTCATCGCTGGTCGAAAAGGTCGCAGGTCAGTCAACGCAGCGTACGAATCGGCGAGCCGAAGAATGCGAGCAGCCAGCGGGATTTCTTCTCGTCGAAGAGCATCAGGATAGCCTGTGCCGTTCCACCATTCATGATGCCAACGTACGATCAGTTGCGCCGCCCTGTCCGCTCCTACGCGCGATGCTTCCCGTTCCCCAATGACTGGATGACGCGCAAGGTCAATTCGTTCTTCGTCAGTGATCGAACTCGCGCGTTGAATGTACTCGCGTTCCATTGCCACTTCGCCGATATCATGAAGGAGTGCAGCTGTACGTAAAGACCCCCGATCATGTTTGGCAAGATGAAACAACTTACCAATCTCGTCAGCGATAACTGCGATACGTTGGGCGTGCGGATTGTCGTAACGTTCAAAGCGATCTGTCGTAGTAGCGAGCTTCTCGAAGACTTCACTCGCATCCTTGTCAATCAGATCGTTGAGTTTGAGTGCGGACATAGGTTCTGCTTGGATGGTTCAATTTCAACACAACGCGACGTGGGCTAGCAAACCAGCAGATGTGCGGCGCTATTTTAATGTTCGTAACAGCTCCCTTGCTTTTTGATTATTGGGAGTGGTACTGAGCACCTTCTCCAACTCGCTCCGTGCACGGACGGCAAACCCCAGGTCACGATATAACTCAGCAATCATCAGACGGTATTCTGCATTCTTCGGATCTAGCTTCACCGCAGCCAGCAACTCAACTTCTGCCAGCCTTCGCGAGCCTGGGTGTGCAGCGAGTGCCTGACCATAGTACGCACGATATCGAGCGTCAGTGGGCACCAGCCGCGCCGCAGTTGAGAACATGCCGATCGCAGTATTGATTTGCCCCAATTGTTTTGCTGCGAAACCGTCCTTAAAGCTGGTTTCGGCCCGTTCGACATCTGATAACGGAATGCTTGATTCTTGAGGCTTCTCCTCGGCAGTCGCAACGTGCTCCAGCGGTGGCGGTGGCGCATTCGCGCCAAAGGCCGCCGGGGCGGAGTCCCTTAGAGTTTTGGCTCGCGCTTGCGCCTGGAGTTTTGAATCGTATGTTGAACGCGAACGCGGATCACGCAGCGTGTCATATGCCTGTGTGATCTTCGCGAAGGCTGAGTCTATTCGTGCCTGTTGGTCAGCATCGCTGTCCTTGCGAAACCTGTCAGGATGATACTTGCGCGCTAAGTCGTAATATGACTTCTTAATTTCTTCGGGTGTGGCCGTTGAGGCGACCTGCAATACGTCGTAGTACGAAAGTGCGGGTCCAAGGCGGAGGAGAAATGACTCTAAATCTTCGTTGTTAGACGTTGCCGCTGGCTCCTTGACTTCAATGGCGGGAGAAGTTTGGACGGG
>PSRF01000423.1 GCA_003175865.1 Blastocatellia bacterium | reverse complement strand
AAGCCGGTGGTATTTTCGATTTCTTCAAAGCTTCAGTGTCGTTGGAGCACGACCTTCTTACTAGATCAACTCAATCGTCTCGATCTCAGGCTTGGCGTCGCGTCCATACGTGTCAGTCAACTCACGCAAGCGACTCGCGTATTCTTCACTCAATGCACCTGATTTGAAACGCCAGGACCAGTTACCCGAAGTGCTATTTGGCAGGTTCATTCGTGCTTCTGTGCCGAAACCCAGAATGTCCTGCAAAGGAACAATCGCGGTGTTTGCCACTGACGCAAGCACAGTTCGAATGAAGTCCCACTGAATTTCGCGCCCTTTCGTGTGGAGATACTTCATGCAGAAGTTTCTCTCTTTTTTGATCTGAGCAGCAGACCGAGTTGAGCCTTCGCCTGCAACACTATTAAACCAACCGACCGTGGTGTCGTTGTCGTGTGTGCCGGTATAGACGACAACGTTCCGATGATAGTTGTGCGGTAGATCCTGGTTAGTCGTATCGCTGCTGAAGGCGAACTGAAGGATGCGCATTCCCGGCAAACCAAAATCATCGCGCAACTTTTCTACATCCGGAGTGATCACGCCGAGGTCTTCCGCCATGATCGGCAAGTCACCAAACGAACGCTTGATCGCAGTGAAGAGCTCCCGTCCCGGAGCCTCTACCCATCTGCCACGTTCCGCAGTTGTGTCGCCACCCGGAATTTCCCAACAAGCCGCAAAGCCTCGAAAATGATCGATACGAGCTACATCAACCACCTGCAACGTCGCTCGAACTCGCTCAATCCACCATCGAAAACCATCGGCCAGCATGTGATCCCAGTTGTAAATCGGATTACCCCAGTATTGACCTGTGCTACTGAAATAGTCCGGAGGAACTCCGGCAACAACAAGAGGGCGTCCATTGTTGTCGAGTTTGAATTGATCAGGATTGGTCCAAACATCTGCCGAGTCGAAGGCTACAAAGATCGGAATGTCGCCAATGATCTCAATTCCACTCTCGTTGCAGTACGATTTGATTTCAAACCATTGCTTGAAGAATAGAAATTGAGAAAACTTGTGGGCGTCGATCGTCTGTTGAAGCTTGGCACGCGCAATTGCAAGTGCTGATCGATCACGTCGTATGAGTGGTATCTCCCACTCGTTCCACGCCACACCACGATGCGCCGTTTTGAGCGCGCGGAAGAGTGCGTAGTCTTCCAGCCACGAGGCATTCACCTCAACAAACGTTTCGAATGCGCTGCGTAACCTCGTATCTGTTGAGTGTTGATAGTTATTGAATGCTAAGTCGAGAATTGCATCTTTCGTCTCATGTGCCAGCGCGAAATCAACTCGTCCCGCGAGAAGTGAGGGAATATCATCCAACTCTTTTTTTGTTAAGAGTCCCGACTCGAACAATTTCTCCGGACTGATAAGTAGCGTGTTTCCTGCAAAGGCCGAATAACAAGCGTAGGGTGAATCACCATAGCCAGTCGGACCCAACGGCAACACTTGCCACAGGCGTTGACCGCTCGCTTTCAAGAAATCCACAAACGAGTAAGCTTCAGGACCAAGATCCCCAACACCAAAACGATTCGGCAATGAGGTTGGATGTAACAGGACACCGCTGGCTCTAGTGAATTTCATTCCTGACTGCCTCCCGGTTTGGTTACAACGTAAGCTACTGCGCTCGTTGGCGGTGCATCGACTTCGATCTTATTTTGTCGAACTACTGTTGAATTAGATTGGCCCAGAATAGCTTTCAACACGGATCCCTCGGCAAAACCTTTTACATTGATGGAGAGTTTGCGCGCAGACGAAGACCGATTAATGATGACTACAAGCGCTTCCTCGTCATTCCGTCGCGAGAAAACGTATGAATCTTCATCGGCATATAGATCAGTTAACAAGCCGTTTTGGATTGCCGAATGTTTTTTTCGCAAATTAATCCAATCATGCGTCCATTGCCACATGCCCTGCTCAGCTGCGCTTCGACCGTTTGATGTGAATGCGTTGTGTGGATCGCCAGGAAAGCCGCCGGGAAAGTCGCGACGGTTGTCTGGATCGCCCCGACCTTGCATCCCAATCTCCTCACCAACATAGAGTTGGGGAATTCCTCGCGTGCTAAGAATGAATGCGAGGTGCAGTTTGAGGCCATTGAGTGTTGCGCCTTCCAGAGACATGAACCGCGCAGTGTCGTGATTATTTGCAAACACCGTGATCTTTGAAGGATCGGGATAGAGCGCATCGTATTTCAGCTGATCTTGCAAGGCTCGGACGGGTTCGTGGTTTGTAAATACATCAAGTGACTTGCTCCACAGTGCAAAATCGAAAACTGAATCGAGGTTTGTATCAATGCCGTCCCAGCCAGTGTGACCACCAATAAAGAAGGACGTCTGCGCAGCGTCGCGCTCGAAGACTTCACCAACCATCCACATCCGCGGATATTGACGATGAAGAGCGTTTGAGAGATCACGAATGAAGAAGCGCGGGATGTATTGAATAGTGTCCTGACGAATACCATCGATGCCTGTCATTCCGACCCACCAAAGGGAATTCTGAATTTCGTAGCGAGCGACTTCAGGTTCGTCCTGGTTCATGTCGGGCATGTCGTCGCTGAACCAACCATCGAGCGTGTTCCGCACTTGCGCCGGGCTACCGTGCGGCGACAACAAGACGCTGTTTTGAAAGCGATTCAGTTCGTGTTTCTGCATCGTGCCATGAAACCAGTTTGCGAGCGGTGGATCGCTGACCCATGGATGTTCGGATCCAATATGATTCGCGACTTGATCTTGAATTACCTTGAGTCCCATTGAGTGTGCCTTCTCAACTAACTCTTTCAACGTGGACATATCGCCGAAATGATCTTCAACTCCGTAATAATCGATGGCGTGATATCCGTGGTAGTAGGTACTCGGACACCATGGACGGTCGCACGTATGCAGTCCATTCCAGTTGTCATACCAGGGGGTCAACCACACTGCGGTCACACCGAGATCCTTCAGATAAGAGAGGTGATTGATCACGCCACGTAAATCGCCGCCGTGGTAAGCACGAGCGTTGTGTCTGTTCGTGGCTGCAGGTGGGGCACCGGCTGGAGAGTCGTTTGATGGATCGCCATCCGAAAAACGATCGATCATGATGAGATAGATACAATCGTTCGAGTTTATGCCTTGAAAGTTTTTTGACGGATCAAGTGGCGGATTAACGGCAAAACGAAATGGCACGCTTCCTTCTGAAGTCTCAACATTGAGGACATATGGTCCAGCCTGCGCGGCTGGATCAATTGACAGGTTGACGAACAAGTATGTGCCTCTTTCGTTCACGCGGACATCGGAGGGAGTTATTGCTGGCGACTTTGAGACGACAAGTGCGTTTATCAAGTTCTCACCATGAATCAACAGTCGCACGGGATTGATCGAATGCCCTGCCCACCATGACGGTGGTTCGACTTTGATTATGGATGGAGGTTTAGCGTCAACGGTCGCGGCACCGAGAAGTGTGACGCATAGCCATGTGAAAAATGCGAGACGACGTGCAGTTTCAACCGGGCGAAAAAAGGAGTTCCTCTTGCTGGGAGCGCAGGCGTCCTTGCCTGCTGCCTCCGCTAAGATCGTCTTTGCCGAGAGTAGCAGGCGAGGATGCCTGCGCTCCCAGCACTGTGGCCTGCGGTCCCAGCATCCACTCATTAGAATTCGAGTTTTCCCTTCAGAATAAGGCGTGAAACGTCGAACTGAAAATTACCAACCGAGGTTGGCCGATTGTCATTAAGGTTGACCACTAACTGTTTGTTGGTCTCGGTTAATAGCGGCTGCCCTCGATCGTCGAGCCTGGGAAAGAAGAACGTGGCTTCATCGCCGGGCACTTTCGGTGGAACAAAGTGAATTAGAGGCCGACGCTCACCGCGGTCGTTGGTAAGAAAAATGTAGCGCTCGAGATCAGCCTGTTGAGCGCCTTTGAAAAGATTGAAGACGGCATCGGCGCCAGGACTATTCGTAGACTTCGAACTGAGAGTCACCACGTAGTTGTTCTGGCATGCGGGACATTCAAGCAGGCCTTTCGACTGTTTGTCGAAGGCTGCCATCTGCGACTGGTTCATCTTCTCAATATCTGTCTCGAGGTTTCGCAATCGCACGATAGCCTGTCTGATTGGTAGGGCTGAACGCAGTCGGAGAGTGAAAATGAAATCCACCGGGAGGTCACTCGTTACTTCAGTTTGTGATTGCGCGGCAGCTGAACCTGAAACACCGGAGTATGAACCTGCGGCCTTCTGCACTTCTTTATCAAACCTGAGTCGCAACTCCTGTTTCATGGTCCAGTTGGAGTCGTTCAAGACTTTCTCCGCTTCAGTCTTGGACCACTGCTCGAAAGGTTTCGTTGGTAATGCTGTTTGAGCGCACACCGACGCAAACAGAACGGTGATGAGGATCGATGCAGACAATTTGGTCAGATTCATAATACTTCTTCTGTTTTGGTTGGTTCATGTGTTTTCATGGATCGCTATTACATCGCGACAAGAACGACCCAACTAAACCACACGAACTAACACTAATGAATTTTTCTCACGGAGTTTGCCCTAGCAGCTGCTGGGCGCGAAGCTTCTCATCCAAGATCCGTTCTTTCTCAACCTGCTTCTCCAGCGCCTCAAGCCGTTTGAATTCCGCAAGTTCGGCCTGCGCTTTCTCCGACTGCTTCAAACGCGTATAGGCCAGAAATAATTGATAATGTGCCTGCGTTAACGTCGGCAATTTGCCGATGACTTTCTCGAGTCGAGCAACCGCTTCCGGATAATCCTTCTGTTTCAAGGCAAGTCGGGCCAAGTCATACAAAACAGGTATTTCTTCGGGCGCAAGCTTGAGCGCACGTTGGAGCGGCGGCAATGCATCATCCAAACGTCCTTGCTCGATTGCGATGTAACCCAAGCTAGATAATGCATCGACGTGATCAGGATGAGTGATAATGAATTTCTCTAGTATCTCCCGCGCCTTTTCGAAATTACCCGCAGCGCGGTGAGCATAGCCACGCAAGTAGTCGATATTTTCAATCTTCGGATCGAGCTCAGCTGCTCGATCGAAGTCAACTGCCGCCGCGGTCCACTCACCTTTTCTGTAATTTGCATTTGCGCGCGCATAGACATATGCGGCTTCGTTGGGGTTCAACTCAATCGCTCGAGTGTTTTCTTGTATCGCGCCGTCCCAGTAGCCGATGCGTGAGTATTCCCGAGCCAAAAGGAAATGCGCATTTGCGTTCTTTGGATCTCTATCTAGTGCGTGTTTGAATTCCAGGACAGCGTTGGCGTGATCGTTTTGCGCACTTGCAATTAGAGCCAGCCGGAAATGAGTCTCGGGTGGCCCGGGATTCATGTCGGCAGCCTCCGATAGATAACGCGCGGCTTCTGCATTCCGATCGAGGTTGTAAAGAGCAATCCCAAGATCGTAGAGCACTTCAAAGTTATGCGGCGTTAGTTCATTTACACGCCCGAAAAGCCTGGCAGCACGGTCGTATTGCTTACTTTCGGCAAGCACAGTCGCGAGCGTAAAAAGGGCCTTCGGATCCGTGCCCGACGCCCTCTCAACTAGATCGGCAGCCGCATTTCCCTCTTCTGTCTTTCCTGCTCGATAAGCGACATTCAGAAACGCCAAAGCTAGTTGCGGATCGTTTGGATTTGTCGCACGCGCTTTGGAAAAATGATTCGCAGCCTTCGCAAAATCACCTGACTCAGCGTAAAGAGCGCCGAGATTGTAGTGCGCTTGAACGTGACCAGGATCTGTCTTCAACACCGTTTCAAATTCGGCGATCGCCTCTTTATGCTGTCCACGCTCCGCCAACATCCGACCGAGATTGTTGTGCGCACTCACGAAGGTCCGATCCAACTTAATTGCTGCATTGAACTCCGACAACGCCTCTTCACTACGACCCAAACGATCCAGTACAACGCCAAGTACGTTGTGTGTTACGGGAGAGCGTGGTGATGCAGCGACAGCGATACGTGCAGACTTTTCCGCTTCACTGAGCGAGTTGGCCTCTAGCGATGCAACTGCCGCATCAAGTGCTTGTTTTGCCTGCGGAGTTAGACCAGCGCTGTCATTCGTGGCGCCTGCAACGTTGTTTGCTCGACGTGATGTTTGTCGCTGGCCCAAAACCGACAACGAAAAGAGCAACGCGCATCCCAGCAACGAGATGCAAATCAGTTTTCGTATTATCGATTGCCTGCTCACAGTTATTTACGGTTTTGGAGTTGCGCCTGAGCGGAACGCACTGTTAAGCCGTTCGACCGTAGCAAACTCACGATTTGCTTCTTCAGTCCGACCCAGGCGTCTCAACGCCAAACCAAGTTGATAATGTGCGTCGGAACGCGATGGTTCGAGTGCGACTGCTTTTTGGAACGCATCGACGGCGTCGCTGTATTGTTCTTTCAAAGCCAATGCGCGACCAAGCGCCCAATGTGCTTCAAACTCCTTCGGATCCAATGCAACTGCTTGCTTCAAAGCCACTATCGCCTCGTCAATTTTTCCTTGCTTGACCAGCAATGCTCCCGATCCTAATTGGCCCATCACAGAATTTGGATCGAGCTTCAATAATTCGCGATACTCAGCCATAGCCGATTCCGAATCACCGGCGAGTTCCAAGACGGTGCCCAAAAAGAATCGTGCTTCAGCGTGTTGTGGATTTAGTTTAGTGGCCGCGCGGAAACTGTTAATCGAACCTGAATAGTCTTTTAACGCATACTGCACACGCCCCAGATAAAACTGCGCATCAAAACTGTTGGGGTTGAGAGCCACGGCCTGGGCGAGCGACTCCGCAGCTTCCGCGTTTGCCTCGCCGCGCGACGCGAGAATGATTCCCAACAATGTGTGGGCCTCCACCGCTCCCGCATCGAGTCGTAAGGCTCTCCTTACTTCAACTTCAGCTTCTTTGGAGTTACCGGAGTTGTAGAGTGAAAGTGAATGGAAATACGCAGCTTCGATTGAACTCGGTTGACGGCGAGCCAACTCAGCGAATGTCTTAGTGGCGTCGTCCCATTTACCAGCCTTTGCATAAGCCAAGCCGAGATCCTGATAGGCGCCATACATCGACGGGTCTCTGCGAAGCGCCTCGTTGAAATTCTTGACCGCAGATCCAAGATCGTTGCGATCGGTATCCAGTAAAGCTGTGACATAAAAGACGCGCGGATCGGTGGGACGTGAGTCCTGTAGAACGTCGAGTTGCGCGGCAGCCTCGGCGAGATTTCCAAGTTCTCGATACGCCGCGATCAACTCAAAACGAACCTCGTATTGTCGAGGGTCAAGTTCGAGTGCGCGCTTGAGTTCAACGACTGCTTCTTTCAGATCGCTTCGCTGTCCTGCGCGCAGCAAGAAGCGACCAAGTTGATAATGGGCGGTTGTGTTTTTCTGATCGAGTTTGATTGCCGCACGTTCAGCGTTGATTGCTTCTTCAAATCTGCCAATCTTCCAAAGAGCGTAACCGAGATGAGACTGGTACTCAGAATTGTCAGGCTTGAGTGCGACAGCTTTTACGAGGTCTTCATAAGCTTCCTTGTTCTTACCCAATCGGAACCGCGCGAGCGCGCGAGAATTGAGGGCAACATCATCATTAGAATTTGCAGCGAGTTTCGCCGTCGCGTCCGACTCTCCTTTTTCAGCTCGTACTTCGGGAGTACTGAAACGTTCGACGTGAGATTTTTCTGGCGCGGGAGCGCTTGTCGACTGAGCCGCCGATTGGGTAAAGCAAGCTAACAGGACTAGAAAAACGGCAGAAAGTTTGAACAACATCGATAGACAGGCAGGAGGGGAGAAGCTCCGCGATAGTAACAAAAGACGACCGTGTGCGCGAACGCAGGCCTAAAAAAACTGGAGTGGTCACTTAGATAACGAGTGCCACTCCAGTTCCAATGTCCCAAGACTGTGTTCAGAAAAGGAACTTCAAACGGTATTGCACTACTCGGCCCGGATAGTATCCGTCGAACCGCCCAAAAGAACCGGGATCGCCTATGTTGTTGTTAGGCACAGTCCGTTTCGTGTGATTCCAGAAGTTGAAAAACTCAAATCCGATTTGGGCTCTCACGGATTCCGTTAAGCTCGTCGTCTTGAACATTGAGAGATCAGTGTTCCAGATCGCAGGACCGTGAAAAGTATTACGCCCCAGGTTGCCGAAGCTAATAACCTCACCGGCTTTGTTAGTTATGCTCGTGATCCCCTGAGTTGTCGAGAATGCGTTAATGTTCAGGAACCGTCCAGCCGGCACACTTGCAAAGGGATCCCCTACTAACGAAGGCCGCACCAAATTGCAATTGCAGACAACAGTAAACGGGAATCCTGATCTGGCAGTTTGAATAACGTTAAGTTGCCAACCACCAAACACCGCATTGGTAGCCCCTCCCGAGTTCATGTACTTCTGGCCCTTACCGAATGGCAAATCAATGATCGCGTCCGCCGAGAGCAAATGAGGGATATTCAAAGACGAGTTGCCCCTGTCCTCTCTAAGAGCGAACGGATTAATTGGACCGCTTCGACCACCATTTCGGCTGTCACCAAGTGACCCGATTAAACCGATTCCGTTGTCGATAGTGTGACTGTAAGTGTATGACACCTGCCCCTGAATATTGTTGGACAGACGTTTCTGCACTTGCGCTTGAATACCGTCGTATTGCGAATCCGCCGCATTGCTATACAACAATACGTTGCTTATCAGGGCACCGGCAGCGTTTCGCGCAATACCTTGACCACCACTGCCGATATTGAACGTGGTCAAAAGATATTTACTGCGATTGCCTACGTATCCGACATCGAGAGACCAATCCCTCGCGAATTGATACTGCAGGCTCAACTGAAACTGATTGACGAGACCGTTCCTTTGGTCTCGATCGACGCTAAAGAGAGCCACACCAGTAGGCAAATTCGCTGGATCGATCTGAGTGGTTACTGATGGTGGACCAGTATTGACGCTGAAATAAGTGCGCGCGTCCGGCGGCTGCTGGCCATTAAATTGAGAGAAGTGAACCGTATTTGTGAACGGAGGATTGCGAATCGAAGGAGGATAGTCAGTGCCATCCAATGTATAGAGCAATCCATAACCGCCACGCAGCACGAGTGTTCTCGAATCATTTAGCGAATAAGCAAACCCAACGCGTGGACCAAAGTTGTTCTTATCAGCCGAAACTATTCGGTCACTGCTGTCACCGGCTACGACAACTCTTCGAGCATCGGCGAAGTAGTAGCTCGTACGACCATCCTTTTCAGATGGCGGCGTAAACAAGTCATAACGTAAACCGAAGTTGAGAGTCAGGTTCGGGCTCGCCTTCCAGTCGTCCTGAACAAAGAATCCGTATTCCTGCGTACGAAGGTTGAACGGGCCACCAAACACCTTGCCGCGGTCGACCTGGAATGCCGGCAAGCTCATCAACTCGTTGGCTTGAGCATTAGCGGTACCACCGTACGGCACCCCATTCTTGTCAACATAACAGTTTGTCACTGGGTTGCCCATTGCGTCGGTAGTTATCCTGGTTGATATTGCAGGACAAACTTGACCCGGAGTTAATGGATTGAACGCGGGTGAATCGTCGGCATATTGCATGTTTCCTTTCAGGAACCCCGAACGACCACCGTCAATTGTTTCCAGGTAGCGTAGTCGCAACTCACCACCGAACTTAGTCACGTGCGAACCGTGTACAATCGTCACTGAATCAGCGAAGTATGGATTCTTGCTTTTTACTCGGAACAATCCACCATCGCCGAGATACTCGGTAAAGCCGCTTCCGAAATTACCGAGGCCCGGACCACCCGAAGCTTCCAACGATCCGTCATTTGCATTCGGATAACCGATATCGTTTGCGAACGTAGCGCTCGTTCCGCAGGCACCGCCGACGCCACAGTTGAATATGCCCACTTCAATTTGGGTCCAACCAAATCGAAATTCATTCAACACGGTAGGACTAAACGTGTGGGTATCGCTAATCGTAAGTTGTCGAGTGTTTCCAACTTCATCTCCAGCACCAAAACCGGCCGTTGGCAACCCGGCCAACAAATTAGCGCGGTTGGTCTTCAGTCGCTGGTCGTTGTATCGACCGGTCAGCGAGTTCTTTTCAGTCAAGCGGTGATCAACTTTGACTTCGTAGTTATTGATCCGCTCCTTGTTGGCGCGCTGGGTGAAGAAATTGTTATTTCCCTGGTTCGGATCGAAGACGTTAATGGTTGGCGGTGGGAAAAGATTGAACAAGGTCTTCGAAATCGAACTGATCAAATTGTTCGGAATGGTTGCATTGGGAAAAGCTAGTCCAGTGAAAGGATTGCACACGGGTCCCATGCTTGTTCCATCACCGTGGCAATCGTGATTCGCAAACCCTGTGAAGTTTCCGTTTCTCGATCCCAATGTGGGAACAGTTGATGACGCGGGAAACGGAAGGTTGTTGCGTTGGCCGAGATAGTCAAAGAAGAAGAACGTCTTGTTCTTAATAACTGGGCCACCGACCGTGCCGCCGAATTCGTGAATCTGCTGGACTGCTTTTGTAAACGGCGTGAGATTTGTGACGCCGCGAGAAATCGCATCAGCACGATCGCGCTTCAGTTTCGGGTGGTAGGCGTTCAGCGCCGAGTTCTGACCGTAATAGTAACCGGAGCCATGAAAATCGTTCGTGCCAGACTTAATTGTCGTGCTGATTACTGC
>PSRF01000411.1 GCA_003175865.1 Blastocatellia bacterium | reverse complement strand
AAGCACCAGATATCTCTACCAATGAGGCGGCCACGGAGGGCCGCCCCTACAAATTACGGCCGGCTATTCTTCGACAAGGTCGGCGGATATTGCCGGTGCACCCGGACCAGCTTCCTTAGCAATTCGTAACAGCCAGTGCAATTTCTCCGTCTGCTCATCATTTAGATCTACAAACTGTACGCCAAATCCGAAGCCGTGTCGGTGATGCTTCACTTCCCCTTCGAGATACAGCCAGTCCTCGTCGGGCAACAGCACTCGAAAAGCAACTATTTCGCCCGTCATCACCTCGCCAACAGTGTCGAGGTAACAGCCGCCTTCTGATAAGTCAGTAATCCTTGCAGAGTGTTTGCCCTCGCTGTCCTTCCAAACAGCATCCAGACTTACACTGAGCCGGGGTTTAGATCGTCGTTCGTCCATTGCCGCTCCAGCATCATAGAAGTTTTGGCGAGGGAGGCAAAGAAAAATCTCGGACAGGCAAGTCAATGTCCGTCAGCAAATCACCAACAACAGAACTTTCACTACGATTGGCTGTCCTTTTTGCTTTCCAGATGAAACTTGTGCATGAGTCGATGCATCAGTGGAGCAAGCAAAACTCCCATGATGGCGATGAAGAACAAGCCGCTAAAGAGTGCGTAGATTGAGGCAAAGATCTTCGCCGCGTCTGATTTCAAAGGGTTAACCGGACCCATTCCTGACAGAATCATCGACGCTTCCAAGAATGAATCGGTCCAGCCGAGTTGTGCAAAACCGTGGTAACCGACAGTCCCAACCGAAACGGCAGCGAGCGACATGAGTACGGCCACAAACACAGATCGGACGACGCGTCCAACGAACACGCGCATCGTTGCGAGCCGTTCTTGTCTGCTCTCAAACGAAAAGATACTCGTTAGTTTTCGTTTAGGCGCCACAACGAACTCGCAGTGCTCCTGGAATAATCTGGAATTGTGCCGGCAGTCGACCGGGTAGTTCTCCATCGACCTCCAGCGTCACCTTGTTTTCATTGTCGGCGGCTCGTACTGTTACCTTCTTCGCCAACGTGTGACTCACCTCCGACATCGACAAGTGAGAACCAAAATACAAGCGGGGAGCGCTGGTCATGATCTTCAAGGCGCTGAGATTACCAACACTGACGACGTCAAATTTGCCGTCCGTCAATTTCGCGTCTGGCGCAATCTTCATCCCGCCGCCAAAGTAACGTGCGTTTGCGATACAGAGGTTGACTACTTGCAAGTGATGATCGTGAGAGTCGTCTACCTGAACTATGAGACCCGTCGCTGAAGAGCGCATGGCTGTCTGGAGTAGTGAGGCGCCAAATGAAACACGTCCACCGAGCCACTGTGGAGTATTAGTTGGCAACCAATCGGGACTACCCCCTTTTAAGCGTTCAATAACTTTAGTACTCAAACCGCATGACGCTACACCAAGGAAGTATCTCGTCGCTTCACGACCGTTATTGTCGATGAAGCTGACCTTTCCCACATCGATACGGCGTGTACGACCATTGCGAAGGATGTTGGCGGCGGCTCTGGTTTGGGACGGAATTTCGACAGAACGTCGAAAATCTCCGCCCGTGCCACTTGGCAGTATTCCCAATTCAACGTCCTTGCCCGAAGCGAGGATCCCGTTCGCAACCTCGGAGATCGTGCCATCACCACCGCAAGCGATGACCAGGTCAACTCCATGTTGCGCAGCTTCCCGGCCAACGGTTATCGCATCGGCAGTTTCCCGCGTGAAGATATTTTTGAATGGACCGAAATATGTGCGGAGGTCGCTCGCGATCTGTGGCCACGCTTTGCGAGTCGCGCCTCCCGCAGATTCAGGATTGACTATTACGAGTGGAAGGGACATCAGTTCTCGGGGCTGGCTGCAAGATTGCCAGGGCGCTTTTTGTCCTCTTCGGCCAGTTCTGCAATCTTAGTCATTACAAAATCAGCAATCTCTTTATGTGTTCTCAAGCGATCACCCCTTTGCAGGTGGTCCGTTAAATCCACTTGTGGTCCAAAGTAGATGCGAATCACTTCTTCCCGATTCCAGTTGCGTACTACTTGCTTCGGAAGACTGTTGCAGAGCCCTGCGATAAATACCGGAATGACCTGCGGCTTCGCGTCCATAATTAACTTCCCAACTCCTGGCTGTGCACGCAGAAACGAATATGGATCGCTGCTTTTGTTACGAGTGCCCTCCGGATGAAAGCCAATCACGTTTCCCGCGCCCTCCCGAGCCAAGTCGGCAAGTAGCCGAAACGAGAATTTGTCGAACGCTCTCTTCTCAGGAATCGGATGATCCCCTGTAGCAAAGAACGGTGGGTACATCGACCACCAACCCATCACTAAATTAACGAATAGACCTACTGGTGATTGATAGAAGAAACGGCCGCGGACGGGAAAGTAAAGTTGCTTGCGCCAGGAGGTGTTACGAAAAAGCACTGTCGACACGGCATACATGTCGAAGAACGATCGATGGTTTGCGACTAAGAGTATCGGCTTGTCATGGGAAGCGTCTTCGACATTCTCGAGACCATACACGTTCATGATGTTGTAGGTGGAGAGATGGATCCAACCTGCACCCAAAGTACTTTGGCACCACGTCCAAAAACGTTTCCAGGCGCCTCGATTCATCCGTTGGACCAAACGAAAGGAGAACCGCTCGAACGGAGACAGTACCCCGGCTTCTTCGATGGTTGGCAGAGTAGTACTGGATGTTGGTGGATCCACGCGAACGACAGCCGATGGCGTGATTGACGATTGATTAGAGTCGACTTTGCTTTGTGTTGAGGTAGTTGGATCCAACGGTGGCTCGATTGTTCTCAAACCTGCAACTCCACTTACAAACTAACCTACTCAATGGCGAAGTACTTCGCCTCAGGATGATGAACAATAATAGCCGAAGTTGACTGCTCAGGCTCCAATTGAAACTCCTCTGATAGTGATACGTCGATTCGTTCCGGGTGAAGCAGAGTAAACAGTTTCTCCTGATCCTCAAGATTTGGGCACGCCGGATATCCAAAACTAAAACGCGACCCACGATATTGCTGGTGAAACAGTTTTCCAAGATCCTTCGCGTCATCGCCGGCGATACCCAACTCTTCACGAATTCGTTTGTGCCATAACTCGGCAAGTGCTTCTGCACTCTCAACGCTCAGACCGTGGAAGTAGAGATAATCGGAGTAGTTATCAGCCTTGAATAGTTTCTGCGAATACTCGCTTGCCTTTCTACCTACCGTCACCAGATGAAAACCAACCACGTCCAATCGTCCTGATTCGCGGGAAGCAAAATAGTCGGCAAGACATAAATTTTTGCTAGACGGCTGTCGAGGAAAACTGAATCGGATCGGCTCCGAGTCCTCTTCGCGATAGACAATCAGCTCGTTTCCTTCCGACTGGCATTGGAAATAACCATAAACAACCTTAGGTACCAGCAGTTCATCACGTTTACAACGCTCTTTTAATTCGTCGTAAATCGGACGAACCTTATTGCTGATAAGGTTTGCGTATTCCTCTGTTGCGGTCTTGCCCTGTTTGAATTGCCATTGACCTTTAAACAGTGCTGTTTCATTGATGAAGGAAAACACATCATCCAATGGAATGTCTTCAACTACACGCGAGCCAAAGAAAGGAGCCGCAGGGCTCTCGACGCTTTCACTGACAGTCGAACGTGTTGTGTGACTTGTGTCACCACCTTTCAGCCCGCGTGGTCGAGGAGACTTTCGGATTCCAAGTTTTGCCTCCTCACCAATTAAATCGTCAACATCTTCAATCTCAACAGGCGCGCTTGTCTCGAGAGGCTGCAAGGTTTTCCCCGCACCATTTCCATCACTGCTGACAAGCTTGTCCATCGTGTGAAGTCCGGCGAACGCATCGCGTGCGTAGAACAATTCACCTCTGTAGAGGGACTTCAAATCGTCTTCGACATAGCGTCGTGTCAGTGCGGCGCCTCCCAGCACTACGGGTACATTGATCCCTCGCTCGTTCATCAACTCTAGATTCTCTTTCATGATCAATGTCGACTTGACGAGAAGGCCACTCATGCCAATTGCGTCCGCGCCGTGCTCTTCATATGCCTGAAGAATGCTTTCGATTGGTTGCTTGATTCCGAGGTTATGGACCTTGTAGCCATTGTTGGTAAGAATGATGTCCACGAGGTTTTTGCCGATGTCGTGTACATCACCCTTTACGGTTGCGAGGACCATCGTACCTTTTGCCGTGGCGCCGCCTTTCTTTTCCATGAATGGTTCAAGAAAACGCACGGCAGCTTTCATCGCTTCTGCTGACTGGAGGACAAACGGCAGCTGCATTTGGCCGCTGCCAAAGAGATCACCCACAACCTTCATTCCTTCGAGCAAAATGTTGTTGATGATGTCTAATGCTGAATAACTCTTGAGCGCTGTATTAAGCTCATCTTCGAGTCCGATTTTTTCTCCGTCGATGATGTGGTTCTTAAGTCGTTCCTCAACTGTTTCACCTTTCGAAACCTTCTTCTTCGCACTCGCCTTGACGCCCTCGAACAGTTTGGTGAACTCGGTCAACGGATCATAAACGCACGTGTCGCCCTCAAACTTGCGTTGGTCATAAATCAACTCACGCGCGACACGCAGTTCCTGTTCACCAATTCGATTCAGCGGCTCAATCTTGCTCGCGTTGACAATTGCTGCATCCAGTCCAGCTTCAACTGCGTCGTGCAAGAAGACGGAGTTGAGAACGACGCGCGAGGCGGGACTCAAGCCGAACGAAATGTTGGAGACACCGAGTAGCGTGAAGCAGCCAGGCAGTTCAGTTTTTATTCGACGAATTCCTTCGATTGTTTCCAGAGCGTTTCGTCGATCTTCCTCGATGCCGGTTGATATCGGCAGTGCCAGCGGATCAAAAAAGATGTCGGATGGAAGTGTTCCAAATTCCTGAGTGGCTTGTTCGTATGCTCGTTTCGCAATCCCAAACTTACCATCGGCCGTTCGTGCCATTCCCTGTTCATCGATTGTGCCGATCACTACACTTGCCCCGTACTCTTTTGCCAGTTCAATCACCTTCGCGAATCGCGGCACACCATCTTCGTAATTTGTTGAATTGAGCAGACACTTACCGCCGGCGTGTTGTAAGCCTGCCTCCATCTTCTGCCATTCCGTCGAATCAAACATCAGAGGAATCTTGATGTTTGTAACGAGACGCGAAGCGAGCTCGTGCATGTCACTCTCGCCGTTGCGACCAACGAAGTCGACGTTGACGTCCAGTACGTGTGCGCCTTCGCGTTCCTGTTCACGAGCTAGCGAAACGAGGCCGTCCCAATCTTCGGTGTTTAGCAAGTCGCGCATCTTCTTTGAGCCGCTTGCGTTAACCCGTTCACCGATGATTAGGAATGACGTGTCTTGAACGTACGGCTGCTGAATGAAAATTGAAGAAGCAGCGGGTAGTCTACTGATATTCCGATTTGTCGGTTTGAGATCCTTGACTGCTTCGACGACTGCTTGAAGATGTGTCGGCGTTGTCCCGCAACATCCGCCTACGATGTTCACGCCGAGATCGCGCGCGAAGTGTTGTAGATCGTTGGCAAATGATTCTGGAGTTTCCTTGTAATGTGCATGGCCGCCGACATTTTCCGGAATACCAGCGTTCGGGATGACTGAAACCGGCAGTATCGAGTTCTGACAAAGGTACCGAACGTTATCGCTCATCTGTTTCGGTCCTGTGGCACAGTTCATCCCAATCACATCGATCGGAAACGGTTCCAACGCTGTCAAGGCCGCGCTGATTTCCGTTCCCATCAACATCGTTCCAAAAGCTTCGATTGTTACCTGGGCTATGACAGGCACACGTCTGCCGGCGGCTTTGAAGTAATCAAAGATGGCAGACAACGCGGCTTTGGTCTGCAGGACGTCCTGACAAGTCTCCACGATAAGTAAGTCAGCACCACCTTCAACCAGACCGCGGGCCTGCTCTTCGTAAGAGGCCTTCATATTGAGGAACGAGATATGACCAAGGGATGGCAGTTTTGTTGTGGGTCCCATCGAACCCGCAACCCAACGTGGTTTGTCTTGTGTGCTGAAGTCGCTCGCCACGCGCTTCGCGAGCTCGGCCGCTTTGAAGTTGAGTTCGTATGCTTTGTCGGCGATATCGTACTCGGCAAGGACAATCGAAGTTGAGCCGAAGGAATCTGTTTCGATGACATCGCAACCCACCGCAAGGAAATCAGCATGAACCTTTTCGATGGCCGCTGGTTTGGTCACGAGCAGGTATTCATTACAGCCATCGAGCCCACCAAAGTCGTCGGGGGTCAAATTCTGCGACTGGATGTTCGTGCCCATTGCGCCGTCAAAGACGACGATGCGCTGTTTTAATGTGTCGAGGAAAGAAGGCATAGGAATTTCTGATTTTCGATTTTAGATTTCTGATTTCTGATTCTGATTTAGAGACTTGGGCGGAGACCCGGAAAACATGATTCGCTTCCTCAATACGACCAATCTAAAATCAG
>PSRF01000210.1 GCA_003175865.1 Blastocatellia bacterium | reverse complement strand
GTCTATACGAGGCTTGACGCACCGGGCCGCAAAGGCGACATCTGGATCCTGCCGCTCTCAGCCGCGCGAAACCCATCTCCGTTTATGGAGACACCGCAGTTCGATGAAGAACGCGCGCAGTTTTCTCCGGATGGCCGTTTTATCGCTTACGACTCAAACGAATCTGGAACCAGGCAAGTATATGTCGCGCCTTTTCCGGGACCGGGCGCTAAGCAGCAGGTTTCGACCACCGGCGGCGAGGACGCCATTTGGAGCAAAGACGGTAAAGAACTCTTCTTTCTTTCTGAGGGCAAAATGATGGTGGCAGAGGTGAAGACGAACGGTTCCGGCCTGGAGATCGGCAACGTCAAACTACTGTTCGACGCACATTCGGGGTTCGGAAGTAACGCTCATTACGACGTGACGCCCGACGGCAAACGTTTCATCATTGCCACGCTCGGTGAAGGCGGCTCTGCCCCCATGAACCTCGTCGTCAACTGGACCGCGGACTTGAAGCAATAGACCTTCGCTACAATTCTTTACGGGCGACCAACGGAATCGCTCGGTAACGGTGGTGTACTAGCTGGTGCTAGTCGATGTTTCGTCGCTTGCTCGAACGCGTATGCCAGGGCAATCAGTTTTGGTTCGCTGAACGCGCGGCCAGTGAATGTCACACCAAACGGCGCTGGATTGATCACTGGAGCACTTGGCGGCATAAACCCGCCAGGAACGACAATGCTTGGATAACCGGCTTTAGCTGGCGCTGCGGCACCTCGATTCTGCGGAAACAGAATCGCATCAAAGTCGTCGTCGGTACCTGGAATTCCGTCTGGTCCATTGAAAACTGCGTCCAGACCACCCCTGGTGAGCAACAAATCCATTGCACGATCAGCAAGATACCGCTGTGTATCTGTAGTGCCCGGGTTCGTGTTGAGCTGATTAGCTGCAAGGAAGATCGCCTGACCATACTTCAACGCGACAGCGGCATGCGCGTTGTTGAAGTTGATAATGTCTTGCAACGTATGAACCGGCGCGTTGGGCCGAGTCGTTAGATAGATGTTGAGATCATGCTTCTGGCCATACATCAGCACTGTGGAGCAATTCGTTGGCGGTGGAAAGCTCGTACAGATTCCGAATGCTGAAATCGCGGCTTGGTTCGGAATCTCATAAGGATCAGCCACAAACGCTCCTTCTTCGCGAAGTGCTGCGATCGCGTCTAGCATGATCTGCTGTTGCGCGGCAGTAAAACCGTTCCAGTAAGGGACGTGGGGAACGGCGATGCGTGCGCCGCGAAGCGCGTGTTTGTTTAAGAACTGCGTGTAGTCAGAAAAGCAGGTGCCCGGAACCAGACATGCTGCGGTCGCAGGATCATTTGGATCAAAGCCTGCAATCTCGCCAAGCAAGATCGCAGCGTCCCTAACAGTCCGTGCTAGTGGTCCTGCCGTATCCTGATCAGCGGTGATCGGAAGAATTCCATTCCGACTCACTAATCCGACTGTCGGTTTGATCCCAACTATCCCGTTTGCCGAGCCTGGACTTAGGATCGATCCCGAAGTCTCCGTACCGATCGCGATCGCGACAAGGCTCGCCGACACAGCAATTCCAGGACCCGAGCTTGAGCCGCCCGGTGTCAGCACGGGGCGGCCATCACCCCCTGGAAGTGGTCGTGGATCGTATGCGTTGAAGCCGTAGCCGCCCAGCGAACTGTACCCAGACGGCATGCCGATCGCGATGAAGTTCGCAAACTCTGTAAGCGTGGCCTTGCCGAGAATGATCGCGCCAGCCTCACGCAACCTGTCAGTTATAAAGGCGTCGTTTGGCGGAATGGAACCCGCCAGAGCAACCGAACCAGCGGTCGTTGGCATGTCTGCAGTATTGATGTTGTCCTTTAACAATACCGGTATACCGAACAGTGGTCCCTGAACTCGGCCTCGATGTCGCTCCAGGTCCCGAGCACGAGCTTCTTCGAGAGCATTCGGGTTGAGGTGAATAAAGGAATTCAGCATTGGCCCTGCGTGATCGTATGCGGCGATGCGATTGAGATACATCTGGACCAGTTGTTCAGAGGTAATCAGCCGCGTTTGCAAAGCTTGCTGTAACTCCGGAATAGACGCTTCGACGAGTTGAAGGCGGCTTGGTGTGCCAAACGGCCGTTGGGCAGGGATCGGATTAGCGAAAATAGCGATTGTGACGATGATAATTAGCGTGAGTCTTTTCATGGCTAGACCTCTCTTCCGGTAAACAGACGTTGGAAAATGTCCGTAGATGAGCCTGTGGCTTTGGGGGTCGAGTCTGGGAAAACACAGAAACCCAAACCGCTTAAGTAGCGGATTGAATTGATCGAGGGTTGTGTCGCGTGGTCGGAGGTTATGCCTGATCCGATGGTCTGTCAAGATCGAAGTGCACCGAAGCAAACGATCCTTCTGGCTCTGCGTTAGACTCTAGCTTAGCCTTGTCAACAAAGATAGAATAACGGTCCCGTCGTAGAAGCAACCTCTGAATAAATGCGATCGTGACCATCGCAACCGCTACCCGACTTGGTCCCTATGAAATTATGGCGCCCCTCGGAGCGGGCGGGATGGGTGAAGTTTATCGTGCTCGCGACACAAGGCTTGTCCGTGATGTTGCGATCAAAATCCTTCCTGCAAGTTTCTCAGTTGATCAAGATCGTCTCCATAGGTTCGAGCAAGAAGCCTGTGCCGCCGGAGCCTTGAACCACCCAAACATCCTTTCAATCTACGACGTCGGAAAGCATGATGGCTCACCTTACGTTGTTTCAGAGTTGTTGGAAGGCGAGACGCTGCGCAAGCGAATTGCTGGCACTCCTCTGGGCCAACGACGTGCAATCGACTATGCCTTGCAGATTGCGAACGGACTTGCAGCAGCGCATGAGAAAGGAATCATTCATCGCGATCTCAAACCCGACAACATCTTCATCACTAACGATGGTCGTGTGAAGATTCTGGACTTTGGTCTAGCCAAACTTACTCAAGCTGATAGCAATCAAAAACAAACGGAAATTCCTACGCGTCGAGTCGATACTGATCCTGGAGTTGTGATGGGAACAGTTGGTTATATGTCTCCCGAGCAGTTGAAAGGACGTGCAGTCGATCAGCGTTCGGACATCTTTGCGTTCGGCGCGATTCTCTACGAGATGCTTTCTGGTCGACGCGCATTTCATGGTGAGTCGGCACCCGAAACAATGAGCGCGATCTTGAAGGAGGATCCACCGGAGTTATCCGACACGAATAAGACAGTGTCACCAGCATTAGAGAGAATAGTAAATCACTGTCTCGAGAAGAATCCTGAGGGACGTTTCTATTCAGCGCGCGATGTAGCGTTTGCACTGGAAGCACTTTCCGGTTCGACAGTCGTCTCAAAAGAAACATCGATAGCTGAGACATCAGTTCCAGCGCGTTCGCGAATTTCCAAGTGGCTGCCTTGGGCGGTGGCAGCCTTCGGCCTTTTGCTTGCGGCAGTTGTCCTGATCTGGCCGTACTTTCGTCGAACGAAGACGAATGATGCGACTGAAGCCTTGCGGTTCATCGTCACCATGCCAGAGAAGGCGCAAATAATTGGTCCTCCGACGATCTCGCCGGATGGGCGGTATGTGGTCTTTCGCCTCAATACCGGAGACGGCAAAGATCTCCTCTGGATGCGTGCGCTTGGATCTTTCGAAGCACGCGCTCTGGTCGGAACTGATGGCGGAACTCAGCCATTCTGGTCACCTGACAGTCGCTCTGTAGGGTTCTTTGCTAATGCTAAGCTCAAACGGATTGATATTTCGGGTGGAGCTCCCCAGATAGTCTGCGATGCGCCGTCGAATGTCAGCGGGGCATGGAGCCGCGACGGAACCATCATCTTCTCACGGGGTATCGCGAACGGACTTTATCGTGTCCCAGCGGCTGGCGGAACGCCCGTCCAACTCACGACGGTTGATCCGGCACGCAATGAGATCGAACACTCGTGGCCGTACTTTCTGCCAGACGGTCGTCATTTCCTCTTTCTAGAGAGGAACGCG
This sequence comes from Blastocatellia bacterium, assembly GCA_003175865.1. Classification (GTDB taxonomy): domain Bacteria; phylum Acidobacteriota; class Blastocatellia; order Pyrinomonadales; family Pyrinomonadaceae; genus PSRF01. The sequence continues at coordinate 10,511 of PSRF01000210.1, read as the reverse complement.
CAGCCGGACAACAGTGCGATTTACGTCGGCACGCTTGACTCGAAGGAGACCACACGGCTATTGCAAGCCCATTCGAGCATGGCGTACGCAGCGCCGGGCTACGTGCTCTTTGTTCGTGAGAGCACTCTTATGGCCCAAGGTTTTGACGCCAACACACTCGAACTCAAAGGCGACGCGTTTCCCGTCGCCGAACAGACCGCACGGAATCCTATAAACGGTCGCGCCATGTTCTCCGTTTCCGAAAACGAAGTACTCGTCCTTCGTGCGGGTGAGATTAATACCAACCAACTAGTCTGGTTTGATAGGACAGGTAAACAACTCGATGCTCTCACGCCACCCGGCAGCTACAGTGCGCCAGCCTTATCACCGGATGAGAAGAGGGTGGCGGTCAGCCGCGTAGACCCACAAACTGGAACAGGCGGTGACATTTGGTTGATAGATCTTGAGCGCGCGACTCAGATACGACTGACGACTGATCCAGCCCAGGATATTTTCCCTTCCTGGTCGCCCTCCGGTGATCGCGTCATCTTTATCTCGACGCGCAACGGGGAGACGAGTATTTATCAAAAGCCATCGAACGGTGCATCGCCGGAGGAGCCCCTGGTTTCGTCCGCAGAGCTGAAGTACAACCCTCAGTGGTCGCCTGATGGGCAGTCAATCATCTACTCTCAACTCAACTCGAAAACGAACGTTGATTTGTATTTGCTCTCCTTGTCGGGCGAGAAAAGATCGACGAGTTGGCTGCAAACCAATTTTATTGAAGCTCAGGCCCGCTTCTCTCCAAACGGGCGATGGATCGCGTACATATCGAACGAGACGGGACGGTTTGAGGTTTATGTTGGGAGCTTTCCAGCTACCGGCGCCAAGGTGCCAATCTCAGTCGGGGGTGGGTCACAACCGCAATGGCGCGCAGATGGGCGTGAGCTCTATTACTACACCCCTGATAGAAAACTAATGGCGGTCGAGGTGAACGAGGAAGGCGCGACATTTAAAGTCGGACAGGCCCGACCGCTTTTTGAGATTCGCGTCGCCTCGATCGATCTGAGTTTTCCTGGCAATGGATATTACACGGTAACTCACGACGGCAAACGCTTCCTCGTATCTTCTTTGCCGGAGGCACCGGAGCATCAGCAGATTAACGTCGTCGTGAATTGGATGGCGGACTTGAAGCGGTGAGTTTTTGGATCCGGCACAAGACCTGGACCATACGAGATTCAAGCACCGCTGCCCGCGATGAAGTGTTAGCAATCGCGACGCAAGATCTTCGCAGTGCTCTTGCCGATTGCGTCGGAAGCTTCATAAATCGTTCTGAGTGGAATTACGTTCAACAGACGATGTCCGGCGATCGCGTTGAGTCCAACCGATGCCAAACATCCACACTGCGAACAATCTGGCTCCCCGCCAAACTGACATGGACTAATTCTGGTCTTGAGATCCGCAGTGAAGTTCACAGTCGTGCGCGCGAAGATGCATTCGGCCGGTGAGTTAGGCGGCTTGAGAAAACCCGCCAGAACCGTGTCGGGTAAGTATGCTTTGGGAAATCGACCCTTCAAAGCAGTTAACTCCGTCAGTACCTTTAGTCTTTCCGCTGGTGAAAGATTTTCTTCTGCCGGAGCGCCAACTTGAGGGGTGAATATACTGAACCAGATCTTTTTAACTTCTGGTCTCGCACACCAAAAGGATAAGAACTCTTCAAAGTAACCAGCTCGACCAGTCATCTGGTGAGTAATCGTGCAATGGACATTGATCCTGTGTCCTTCGATATTCTTAAGAATGCGTTCGTACGTTGCAGGTTGTCGTCGTTCGTCGTGTTCGGGCTGAAGGCCATCGATTGAAACTGACAACGTCAGCCCTTTGATTTTGGACCATGAGGCTGGAATCGTACGCACGGCACTAGTGACCACTTGCACTTTGACTCCCATTCCACTCAAGCGAGGCAGCAGTACGTCAAGCTCACGAAATCTTACTAATGGCTCACCACCAACAACCGAAAGAAGTAATGGTCGATAACGGCGTACAAGATCTAGAACGCCGTCGATGAGTTCTGTTCCTTTGAAGTCAGCAAGTGAACGCAATGGTCCAACTTCGCCCAGATGTTCCGGTTCATATGCATAACAACCTGGGCAGCGGAGCGGGCACTCGCGTGTGATCTCTACGGACATTGAGGGATAGTACCCGGTGAGGATACGACCAGCTGCTTGAAACACCTCGGATTTCTTCATGACGGGCTCTTTTAATCTGACTATGTTGGGTCCCGAAACTTATACAGGAATTGTGTCTTTTTGACGACGCCGAGTGTAGTGTGCGTGTGGTTGTCCAATCTCGGTTTTCTATAAAAACTAGCAGGCTGCACATTCGGAGTATAGAATGATGCCCCGACTAACGCATGAAGTTGTTCCGGTTAGCAATAATCGGAGCCGGTCTCTTCACAATCGGAGTCCAAACACTCCATTCCCCCTAACGGCTTCGATGGTCTAGTGTGGCCAGAAAAGTTGCTGGCCAGAACTGAGATCACCGGCCGCAACCTTACGCCATTGAATCTTGAACCCGGAGCACGACTCGGTCGTTACGAAATCTGCTCAAAGCTTGGTGCGGGTGGAATGGGTGAGGTTTATCTCGCCGAAGATATACAGCTGCATCGTAAGGTTGCCGTAAAGGTCCTCCCCAACGATTTTGCCCTTAACCGAGATCGAAAGCGCCGCTTCGCGCAAGAGGCAACTGCAACTGCTGCGCTCAATCATCCCAACATTGCTCACATCTACGAAATTGGCGAGGCCGGTAGCATTAATTTTATTGCCATGGAATTTGTGGACGGCCAGACGCTACGCGACGCAATACATGCGGGCAGGACAGAACTTTCGAAGTTGCTGCGCTATCTGCAACATGCTGCAGAAGGTCTCGCTAAGGCTCATGCGGCGGGAATAATTCACCGCGATCTGAAGCCGGATAACATCATGATCACGGGTGATGGCCACGCCAAAATTTTGGACTTTGGCTTGGCGAAACTGGTCGAACCATCGGGCACGAAGTTCGACCGGGAACGAGACGCTCTGAGCGCGATGGCGACTGCCGTGAAGCGGCAAGACTCATTACCTGGAACGCTGTTGGGAACTGTCGGGTATATGTCACCCGAACAGGCCCAAGGTCGTCTGCAAGACATGGACCATCGGTCCGATATTTTTTCTTTCGGTTGCATTCTGTTTGAAGCAGCAACCGGGCATAGGCCATTTGAAGGAAACGATGTGCTTGATTCCCTGCACAACATCGTGCATGCACCGCCACCGCAGATACGAGATCTGAACCCGCATGCTCCCGGAGAGTTGCAGAAGATTGTGCGCCGTTGTCTCGCTAAAGATCCTAACGATCGTTATCACTCGATCAAAGATGTAGCGATCGAAATCAAAGACCTGCGTCGCGATCTCGCGGATCATCCGGGAGTTGAGACAACAGCGGTGTCGTCCACAAGCAGAGAAACGAGCGCTCGGGATCAATATGGCATCACTCAGAGCGGCAGGTCTGGACCCAGTACCGTGCCGACATCGCTCACAACGCGATCATCGAGTGCTGAGTACATTGTCAGTGGAATCAGAGAGCACAAATCCGTTGCGGTACTCGCCTTCGTCGGCTTCGTTATTCTCGGGGTCGCCTTAGCTTACTGGCTTTACAAATGGTCAACTCAAAGGCAGCCATTGATTTCCTTTCAATCGGCAAAGTTCACGCGTCTTACAAATACGGGCAAGGCAACAGCAGCAACAATCTCGCCTGACGGCAAGTGGCTCGTTCACGTCATGAATGAGGGTGAGCAACAGAGCCTCTGGCTGCGTCAAGTCGCCGTCGCAACAAGCAACACCCAAATCGTTCCGCCCGCTGCGGTCCAATATTGGGGCTTAGCATTCTCGCCTGATGGCAACTACGTTTACTACACAGTCGGTGAAAAAACTTCTCTGTCAGGAATCCTTTATCAAGTTCCGGTGCTTGGAGGCACAGCACGGAAGGTACTCACTGGTGTTTATAGTTCGGTGGCCTTTTCTCCCGACGGGAAGCTAATGGCATTTTTCAGCTCTTACGAAGATGAGGACAGGTTAATGGTGTCGAACGCGGATGGTACAGGAGGACGGGAGCTTGCGAAGCGACGTGGTGACGAGTTTTTCTACCGCGACACTTTTAGTTGCGTATCCTGGTCGCCGGACGGAAAGATGCTCGCCAGTCCTGTGGGGAATAATGCTGAGAATTACATGAGTGTCGCCACGGTCTCGGTGGGAAGCGGTGAGGTTAAACTCTTTACTCCTCAAAAGTGGCAAAGGGTGGACCAAGTCGAATGGCTCAGAGATGGCAGCGGTCTCATGTTGACTGCGCAGGAGCCAGGATCTGGTCCATTTACATTCAACATTTGGCAAGTAACGTATCCGGCGGGCGAACCGAAGAAGCTCACTAATGATCTAAATTCTTATAGCAATATCAGTCTCACTTCCGATGAGAATGTGATGTCAGCGGTGCAGACTGGAATAACAGGGAACATCTGGGTGATGCCGGCGTTTGATGCGTCGCGCGCAACAGAGGTTACACAGGGCACGAACCTGAATGGCACCCACTGTTGGACTCCGGACGACAAAATAATTTACACATCCAATGGAAGCGGTAGTTTTGATTTGTATTTGATAGATCCCCGTTCCGGTAATCTCAAACAGTTAACGGCTAATTCTCGCACCAACAGCTTTCCGTCCGTGTCATCCGACGGACGCTATATTGTTTTTCAATCCAGCAGGACCGGTGCGCCACACATTTGGCGAATGGATTCTGACGGCGAAAACGCAAAACAATTAACGGATAGAATCGATGTAACTCCGACGGTTTCACCTGATGGTAAATGGGTGGTTTATGCGAACGATGCAAACAAGGCAACCATCTGGAAAGTTGCGATTGACGGGGGTCCGCCCGCACCGGTGACTGATAAGTTTTCCATCTTCCCGGTTATATCACCGGACGGAAAGCAGATTGCTTGTTATTACGCGGAGGGGCTAAACGGGCGGCTCGAACTCGCTATCCTGCCGTTCGAGGGCGGAGCGCCTTCAAAAAAACTTACGCTGCCAAACATGCCGAACCTGATTGGAGGCATTCCCAGTAACTTGCGTTGGATGCCGGACGGCCGGACGATTGTTTATGGCATCGCGCATGGTGGCGTCACTAATCTTTGGGCGCAACCTGTTGACGGCTCACCTCCCAAACAGTTGACCAATTTCACGTCGGATCGCATTTTCTTTTTCGACTTCTCACGAGATGGCAAACAGATCTCACTTTCACGCGGCACGGTAACAAGCGATGTCGTCTTGGTTGCTAATTTCAAGTAAATGCGCATTGTTCCAGCACTCGATTCAGCAATTACGAGACCATAACGCTCGTGGTTAACTGGACGGCCAACATGAAGCGATGATCGTGGCGCAGTTGTGCGGAAGCGCTGTATCACTTTCTCAGTGGTTCGAACACAGGTAGAATTTCAAATCTCAGTTCTCGCCAGCAGATCCCCTACTCAATTCTAGAGTTCCAGATCCGATGAAGGCATTGCTAACTCCTGATACCACGATCTCTCACTACCGCATCCTTTCAAGACTAGGCGCGGGCGGGATGGGAGAGGTCTATCTCGCATACGACATCAATCTTGGCAGAAAGATCGCGCTCAAGCTTCTGTCTGGTGCCTTCATAACAGATACCGGTCGCGTGCGACGCCTTCAGCAGGAAGCGAGAGCTGCATCGGGGCTTAATCATCCGAGTATCATAACCATCTACGAAATTGGCCAGGTCGATGAAACACACTTCATCGCTATGGAGTTCATTGATGGTCTAACGTTAAGACAACTCATCGAGACTCACTCGCGTGGCAGCCGCGAATCGGCAGGTGGCGGCACGCTGCTGGAGCTTAACGAAGTGCTGAACATCGCCATCCAGGTTGCTGATGCGCTTGATGCTGCTCACGAGGTGGGCATCGTTCATCGCGACATCAAGCCCGAGAACATAATGGTGCGACAGCGCGACGGCCTCGCGAAAGTGCTGGACTTTGGACTCGCTAAACTGACGCGAGGCGAGGCGGGCGACGTAAGTCCCGACGCGCCGACTCGTGCTCAGGTCCACACAAGTGCAGGTTCTGTAGTTGGAACCGCCAGTTACATGTCACCAGAGCAGGCCCGCGGCGAGCGAGTTGATGCACGAACTGATCTTTGGAATCTTGGCGTCGTCATTTACGAAATGCTCACTAGCAAGCAACCGTTTGCTGGTTCCACGTCCCAGGATGTTATCGCAGCCATCTTAAGAGACGAACCTAAACCAATTTCGGCGGACGTGCCAGACCGTTTGCAGTGGATCGTTGAGAAGGCGATGCGCAAGGAGAAGAGTGAGCGTTACCAGACTGCGAGGGAGATGCTCTCGGATCTACGTGATCTTCGGAAACGCGAAGACGAATCGAGATGGAGAATTGAACGACCAGTGACTTCCGATTTGAAAGTCATCCCTGAGACTGGCGAGGGGACCACGGAGAAGCCGAGAAACCTAACCAGAGACTTGACTCCCCGCACGACTTCTCGCGAGCCACATGCTTTCAGCAGGCTCAAACCCCGTTGGGGTGTCCTGTTGGTTGCAGCTGTATTTGTATTAGCCGCGATGGCTTTTGGTTCGTATAAATTCATCGTAAGAAAAAATCAGATTCAGCAAAACCAGATCAAACACGCGGTGCCCTTCCAAACGATGACGCTTTCGAGACTCACCAGCACCGGGAATGTCGCGGCGGCGGCGATCTCGCCCGATGGAAAATACGTCGTGCACGTGGTTGATGAAGGTGGCAAGCAAAGTCTGTGGATGAAACATATTTCAACCTCGAGTAACGTGCAAATTAATCCACCCTCCGACCTTTCTTATCTGGGATTGGCCTTCTCACCGGGCGGTGACTACCTCTATTACAACGCCTGGGATAAGAAGACTCCCTTTTCGCTATTTCAAATGCCTGTGCTAGGTGGAGCGTCAAGGAGGTTAATCGTCGATATCGATAGCGTCGTAACCTTTTCACCTGACGGCAAGCAGCTGGCTTTTGTACGAGGACTGCCGTCAGAGAATGTTGTCTCCCTGTTTGTGGCGAATGTCGATGGTACTGGCGAACGGAAAATCGCGACACGCCCAATACCAACGGGCCCCAATAATTTGGGGGAGCCTTCGTGGTCACCTGATGGTGAAGTTATTGTCTGGCCGGAAGCAAGGTCGGACGCAAGGGGTACCGCCATGACTTTGGTTCAAGTGCAGGTCAAGGATGGATCTCAAAAACCGATTAGTTCACAGAGTTGGGCGTGGGTTGGTGGTCTCGCCTGGCTACCTGATCGGAGTGGAGTTTTGTTCAGTGCCAAAGAACGAACGGCAAGTCCAGCCCAGATCTGGCATGTCTCGTACCCGCAGGGCGAGGTAAACAGGATTACTAATGATCTGAACAATTATCTTGGCGTAAGTTTGACAGCAAACTCCACTGCTTTAGTCACCGTTCAGTCGGAGCAGATTTCGAATATCTGGATTGCACCCAATGACGATACTCAGCGTGCAAAGCAAATCACAAATACCAATTTTGATGGCATTGAAGGGATCGCGTGGACACCCGACAATAAGATTGTTTACACCGTGCGAGCGAATGGCACCCTGGATCTCTTTCTCATAAACGCTGACGGATCAGGACAAAAACAACTAACCGCGAATGCCGGAAACAACAGGGCTCCGTCCGTCACGGCGGATGGTCGCTATATAGTTTTTGCTTCCGACCGGACGGGCGCTAATCATGTCTGGAGAGTCGACATGGACGGCAGCAGCCCAATCCAATTGACTAATGGCACTGGAGAGGTGAGTCCGTTATCTTCACCTTCTGAGCCTTGGGTGATTTATGAGCTCTGGGGAAAGAACGGACTGTGGGAAGTGCCGATTGATGGCGGCGAAAGCAAGGAGGTCATCGATAAGGCTTCTGGAGGCGTAGCAATCTCTCCTGACAGCAAGTGGGTCGCCACTGCCTTTTTTGAACCTAGAGCAATCAAGACTGCCATCTACCCAATCGAGGGAGGCGAGGCGCACGCGATCCTGGACATCTTTGAATTCTATGTTCGTTGGACTCCCGACGGGCGAGCGATGGCCTACGTTGATCGAAACCAACGTTCAAACATCAACAGCGTTACCATTGAGGGTGGTGCTAAGAAACAGTTGACGAACTTCAATGCAGACTTGATCTTCCGCTTTGCCTGGTCACAGGATGGCAAACTACTTGCCCTCGCTCGTGGTACTGAAAGTCATGACGTTGTCTTAATTAACAATTTCAACAGTCAGAACTGAAATTTGAAATTATTTTAAGATTCTTCTTGGCTTTGAAGACGTGCGCCCACAAAGGGACTCCAACGGATTAGTACACCTCCACACTACCTCTGCCAGTACCGTCTGATTCGCTCTGCAAGAATTGGGAAGGGAACGTAGTCGGCGTTGCGACCGGCGCGTCGCAATTCTTCCACCATACGCATTGCGCCATCCGCATTACGTGTGTGAACGAGTATTGTCGATGCTCGTTGCAACTCGGGGTTTGAACTTAACCAAAGTGCTATCGCATAACCGGTCCGTTCATCATCAGTCGAGTCAGTGTCGTAATGTTCCGGATGTAGATCGTGATCGAGAAAGATGGCGTCGTAATGGCTCGCGCTCAACAACTGTCTCGCCTGATCGACGTTCTCAGCGATGTCGACGAAATCACCTTTGAAGCGAGTGTTGAACCAGTGATGACGGCGTGTGTCGTCATCCAACAGAAACACTCGAATTGGGTGGCGTTCGGCTTTGATAGAAAGCAGGCCTAATTTCGTCAGAAGGGATCGCAGCAAAACTCACTCGCTTTCAAATTCCACGGGGAACCGTATCATCTCGGCCTTTGTCTGTGGAGTTTTGAGGTGATTGAAATGCGACTCGACTATAACACACGCATTAGCCTTTACCATTGTTCATCTCCGATCTGCTCATTGGACCTTGTAGCACTCAACTCTTCTAAAATCCTCACGAGCGTAAAACAGGAGCGAAGAAAGTGACTGAACGCTTGCTAAGAGTTGCGTCGCTTCGCTCATGTTCTAAACTTATAACAATCGAGTCGAGTTACATTAGAAATCCCGAGTGCTATAATCGCCGCACTTCAAACAGATCTGCGTTCAAAGCATTCGTTGCCAATGGTCGATCATCTCAAGCAACCTACATCCAATCAGAATCAAACAAGCCAGGGCGACATTGCGATTTGCAACAACTGCTTTGGAACCGGAACGTGGATCGATCCTGATCGGGGCGCAGTTCCATGTCCGTGTCGTTTGCACGGTCGTGTAGAACGACTTGAACGCTCAGCTCGTATTCCCGAACGATATCGAAATTGTTTGTTGGATAACTTCTCACACGTTCCGAACAGTTCTCAGGACAACGCTTTTCAGTATGCGGCGCGGTTGGTTCTCGACTATCCAGCAGTCGATCGTGGCCTCCTCTTTATGGGACCAGCTGGAGTCGGCAAAACGCATCTCGCTGTCGCAATAATGCGCGGCCTGTTAGCAAAGGGATTCGCCTGTCTCTTCTATGAGTTTGGAGCTCTGTTGAAGGAGATTCAAGATTCCTATAACCCAGTTTCGAAAACCTCTGAGTTACGTGTACTCGCCCCAGTTTACGAAGCACAAGTTCTGGTTCTGGATGAACTCGGAGCGACAGTACCGACTGACTGGGTCAGGGACACGATGTATCAGATCATTAACAAACGATACAACGACAAGAAGCTCACTATCTTCACCACAAACTATTTAGATGAAGCTCGCAAGGAAGCCGCAGCCGAGTCTGATTCATCTCGGACATTCAGTCGCAAGGCAAACGCTGACCGCATTCAGGAGCTAACCACCCTCGAAGATCGCATCGGCAGCAGATTGCGCAGTCGTATGTACGAAATGTGTCGCGAAGTGAAAATTGACGGAGCTGACTATCGTCGCTACGGTGCTAAATAAGCCGCACTCATCTCGCGCTAAAGACAATCTGACCATCATTTTCCTCTGTCGTAGGAGTATCTCTACCTCAGTTCGACTCTGCGGAGTTGTTATGTAAGAATGCTTTGACATCAATTCCCGAGAAAATTCGACTTATACCCTGATGCCCAAACGGACAGACATTCACAAAATACTGATCATCGGTTCTGGACCCATCGTTATCGGCCAGGCTTGCGAGTTTGATTACTCAGGAACGCAAGCGTGCAAGGCATTGCGGCAAGAGGGCTACGAGATCGTTCTCGTGAACTCGAATCCTGCAACAATCATGACGGATCCTGAAACAGCTGATATCACTTACATCGAACCACTCACGCTCGCGTCGCTTACGGAAATAATCAAACTAGAACGACCCGATGCCTTATTGCCGACCGTCGGTGGCCAGACTGCGTTGAATTTAGCGATACAACTCGCCGATGCAGGTGTGCTGGAAGAGTATGACGTTGAAATGAT
>PSRF01000056.1 GCA_003175865.1 Blastocatellia bacterium | reverse complement strand
ACATCCATCATCATGTATCAGCGTCAACAGCCCGTGGTTCAGACAATTAATTACAGCGAACTTTACAATCTGGCGGAAACTACCGGCGCCAATTCGCTAACCGTTGAGGGTGACACAATCACTGTGCGCCGACCCGATGGTTCACTGGTAGAAGCTACAGTTACTGCGCCGGCGGCGCAGGCCGACGTCGTGGAGTTATTCCGGAAAAATAAGGTGCCGGTTGAGTTCCGTCCTATTCAACCAGGTCTTCTTGTTTCCGTTCTTAACTGGTTATTACCGTTGTTCAGCGTAGCCATAATTGGGTTAGTTGGTTGGCGAATCTATGCAGGTATGAGTGGTCGTGGTTCCTTCGAGTTGACAGACCACAATGGCAAACAGGATGTTGGCTTTGAAGATGTCGCGGGTGTCGACGAAGCTCGCAACGAGTTGACGGAAACAATTGAGTTCCTGAAAAACCCGGAGCATTTCGGCAGACTCGGCGGACGAGTCCCGCGCGGGATTTTGTTGTACGGACCCCCAGGTACTGGCAAGACACTTTTAGCTCGTGCCGCAGCCAAGGAAGCGGGAGTGCCGTTCCTGGCTGCATCGGGTTCCAGTTTTCAGGAGAAGTTTGCGGGACTCGGTGCGGCGCGTGTAAGGCATTTGTTCGCGAAGGGCCGGAAGCTTTCGCCTTGCATTATTTTCATCGACGAGATCGATGCACTTGGTCGACAGCGTGGTCGTGGTGGGGATTCTGCCTCGGCTGATCAGGATCAGACACTAAACCAACTGCTTGTCGAGATGGATGGATTTGATAAGTCGACTGCGGTTGTCGTTATCGCATCGACAAACAGACCCGACATCCTCGACAAGGCGTTAACTCGACCAGGTAGATTCGATCGCGAGATTGCCGTGAATCTTGCGGACGTACGAGGCCGAGAGGCAATTCTCAACGTTCATGCGCGTCATCTGACATTGGAAGAGGACTTGGATCTTAAGTGGATCGCCCGCGGCACCCCTGGCTTTTCTGGTGCAGAACTTGCCAACCTAATGAATGAAGCAGCAATCGCGGCAACTCGCGACGACTCCGAAGCAATTGCTCGAAAGCACATTGAAATCGCTCGTGACCGGATTTTGATGGGTGCTGAGCGCCAGGGCTTCATGATGGACGAAGACGAGCGTTACGCGACCGCCGTTCACGAAGCTGGCCACGTTGCTGTTGGCCTGGCAGTGGAAAACGGCGATCCAATCCACAAGGTTTCAATTCTGCCTCGCGGTCGTGCACTAGGCGTGACTCAGTCATTGCCTGAACGTGATCGACTCATGAAGAAACGTGAATACCTCGAGGACCAAATCGCGTTGTTACTTGGTGGACGTGCCGCCGAACAAGTCTTGTTGCAAACGATGACAGCCGGCGCCTCGAACGACATCGAGCGAGCAGTGGACATCGCTCGTCGAATGGTGAGCGAATTCGGCATGAGCCGCCTTGGGCCGATTCACCTCGGTCAGTCGGACCAACCGCATAGCCAGACACTCCTAGACAAGATCGAGGACGCGACAAACGAACTTATCAATGCTCAACTCGAGCGCGCGTGCAGAATAGTTACTGAAGAGCAGGAATCGATTGGCCGTCTGGTTGAGTTACTGATGGAACGCGATACGCTCGACGCTGAAGAGATCGCATTGTGCTTTCACGGAAGTCAGAACGTTCAAGCAGCTTAAACCCTAGCGTCCGGTTGCGTCCGGATGTTCGGTAATTTCTCTGACCGCTCGACTCTTGCTGCTTCGCGTTACAACTGCGACGCCCGCAAAGATCAGTAACGCGGAGTAGAGCGTATGTGTGTTCAAGCGTTCACCCAACACCAGTGGTGCCAACCCAAAAGCGATTAGCGGTTGTAGATAGATGTAGACAGCTACAATGCTAGGTGCGACTTTTGTCAATGCCCACGCATTTAAGTAATAAGCACCCACCGTCGGAAACAAGACGATAAAACCAATTGCTAGCCAAACAGTCGCGCTCACCGACTGAAGATTCTCGGTTCGAAAGGTGTAAATGCCAGCCGGCAATGACAAGGTTGCGCCTACCAAAAAGATCCAGGTGATCACGTTTAGTGCGCCATAACGCTGAAACAGATCTTTTGAGATCACGATGTACGTGGCATAGAGGAACGAGTTGCAGATAATTAGCAAGTTCCCAATCGTTGTGTGAACGCTGAAATCTGCGCGTGCTGGGTTGACCAACAGCACCACTCCAGAGATTGCCAATGCGATTCCAAAAACTCGTTTCGCGGAAATGTTGTCGTATCCAAAAACAATACTCACAAAGAGCGTAAAAACGGGAATTGCAGAACTGAGTAAAGTCGCGTTGATCGCCGTCGTCAGGGATAGTCCTTTGACGAATAGAAATTGATTGCCCACAACGCCAACGATGCTGCAGAATGTCAACCAAAGCACGTCCCTGGTCGGCATTTTAAAAAGTGGCGTGATCTTTCTTTGAATCAATACCAGTGCAAGAGCCGCGCCAGTTACGCGAAGGAAGACAAGCGTCGGACTCGACATCGACCTCAACACGAGTTTTCCGAAGATCGGCCACGTGGCAAAAAGAATCTGAACCACGATTAGCCCGACATGAGGTCCAACTGTTTCTTTGCGCGGGAGGTTCTGAGTCATTCCGACGGATTGTAAGAGTAGCTAAATAGGGAACCGCGAGCGGTAGCCACGGATGCTAAGGTCAACTGGATTTGAAAGGGTTACTGCTACCTCGCTTAACCTAAACATTCGGTTGCTACCGCTGGCGGTTCCCTACTCAATTTGAATCCTCGTGAATCAACAAAAAAGGACCGGGAACCCCCGGTCCTTTTTCTAAACAACGTGAGCCGAGCTCAGACCACGAGATAAAGCGGGTTCTCGAGCATCTTCTTGAATGTCTGTAGAAACTTTGCCCCTGTGGCGCCGTCAACTGCCCGGTGATCACACGACATCGTAACGCGCATCATTTGTCTGACGACGACTTGATTGTCACGTACCACAGGTTTTGGCGACATAGCACCAACCGCAAGAATTGCTGCCTCGGGTGGATTGATTACAGCTGTGAACTCGTCGATTCCAAACATGCCTAAGTTGCTGATTGAAAAACTGGCGCCTGTGTATTCTTCTGGCTTCAGTTTTCGCGAGCGCGCACGGTCGGCCAGTTCACGAACCTCGTTAGCGATCTGACTCAGGGATTTCTGATCGGCTGAGCGAATCACAGGAGTGATCAACCCGTCTTCGATTGCAACGGCTACTCCAATGTCTGCATGTTCGTAATAGCGAATAAATTTGTCCTGGAACGAGGCGTTCACTGCAGGATGTTGAAGTAGGGCCACTGCTGCGACCTTGATGATGATGTCGTTAACACTGATCTTGAGATCCGGATCGAGCGCGTTGATATTGCGACGCATTTCAGCAGCCCGGTCCATCTCAATTTCAGTTGTCAAAAAGAAATGGGGAACCGGACCAATTGACGTCACCAGTCGTTTAGCAATCGTGCGCCGTATTTCGGTTATTAGTTCATCGCGATAAGGCGATGCGGCGGCGACCGCAGGCTGTTGGAATGTCTTTGCTTCAACCGCTCGCGGAAATGCCTGAACTGTTGCCGGTGCTTGTGATTTGCTAATGGCAGATTCGATGTCTTTCTTTACAATCCTACCGCCTGGCCCACTGCCCTGAAGTGAACGCAAATCAAGACCTGCTTCCGCAGCCATGCGTGCTGCAAGCGGAGAGACCAACACTCGGCCTGTAGGCACCGGAGCTGCTTCCGCTGGTCGATTACCGTTTGCCTCAGGTTGTTGTTGCGGTTGTGTGGCAGCAGGTTCTTCTGCTGGTTGTGGCTTTGCTGGAGCTGGTGCCGTCTCCGCTTCGCTAAGTAACGCATTGATGTCTTCGTTCGGTTCACCAACTATTGCAATCAATTGCCCGAGTGGGGCTGACTCTCCTTCGTGCACCAGGATCTTCCGCAAGACACCAGTCGTGAGCGCTTGCATTTCCATTGTGGCTTTGTCGGTATCGATCTCAGCGAGTGGCTCACCCATTGAGACCGTGTCTCCCTCTTTCTTGAGCCATCTGGCGATTTGTCCCTCCTCCATCGTTGGAGAAAGTTTCGGCATCATTACCTTACTGGCCATTCAGAATTCCTCGGGCTGCGAAATGATCGATCAAATGTAGCTAGGGTGGATTAGTCCGAATACGTGACTTCGCGAACAGCGGCAACAATCTTTTCTAAATTCGGCACTGCGAGATTCTCCAGGTTCTTCGCATATGGCATCGGTGCATCGGCACCCGAAACTCGTTTCACTGGAGCATCGAGATAATCAAAAGCATATTCCATGATCTGTGCGCTGATCTCCGCATTGACTCCGCAGAATGGGTGTGACTCTTCGGCGACCACTACTCGATTCGTCTTCTTCACGGATTCAACGATAGTATCGATGTCCAGTGGCCGAATCGTGCGCGGATCGATCACCTCACAGGAAACACCTTGCTTCTCTAGTTGATCTGCTGCCTTCAAGGCAACCGGAACCATCAACGATCGAGCGACGATCGTGACGTCTTTTCCAGGACGCTTCACGTCGGCGACACCAAGCGGAACGAGGTAATCTGGATCGTCCGGCACCTCGCCCTTATTCCCGTACATTCGCTCCTGTTCGATGAAGATAACCGGGTCATCATCACGGATTGCAGACTTCAACAAGCCCTTTGCGTCCGCCGGAGTAGACGGCATCACGACTTTAAGACCAGGAAAATACGCATACCAGGACTCTATTGCCTGTGAATGCTGTGACGAAACTTGAAAGGCAGAACCGCCCGGTCCACGAAAGACAATCGGAATTTTGAATTGACCGCCGGACATGTACAACATCTTGGCAGCTGAATTGATGATCTGATCAGTAGCGAGAATAGAGAAGTTAAACGTCATGAACTCGACGATTGGCCGGAGACCAGCCATCGCTGCACCGACGCCGAGACCAGCAAAACCTAACTCAGTAATCGGCGTGTCGATTACCCGCTTGTCTCCAAACTCCTCAAGCAAGCCTTTCGTCACTTTATAAGCGCCTTGATAAGCAGCGACTTCTTCGCCCATCAAGAAAACTGACTCATCTCGTGCGAGTTCTTCTCGGAGTGCCTGGTTTAGCGCTTCGCGTATTGTGATGGTTGGCATAGGAAAATGTCTCAGCGAGCCTTGTTCTTTGATGGATCGATCGGATTCGCGTAGATGTCTGTGTAAAGCTCCTCCGGTGCCGGTTCATGACTCTGGTCAGCAAACTCGAAGGCGCGTTGTACGGCTGCTCTTACTTCGCGATCGATCTCCTCGAGGACTTTGTCATCGACAATCTTTTCTTCTTTCAGGCTTGCGGAGAATAACTTGATTGGATCTCGTTCCTGGTATTTCTCGATCTCAGCGCGAGTGCGATAGTTTCCAGGATCAGACATCGAGTGGCCCATAAACCGATAAGTTCTGACTTCGAGTAAAGTCGGCAGATAGTCTTTACGCGCACGCTCAACTGCGCGTTGCGTCGCTTCTCTAACCGCAATTACGTCCATGCCATCGACGAACTCTGATGCAATTTCGTAAGCGCATGACTTCTGTGCGATATCGCGTAGTGACATTGCGCGCTCCAGCGAAGTGCCCATCCCGTATCGATTGTTCTCGCAAATGTAAATGCATGGTAGCTTCCAAAGCTGGGCAATATTCAACGATTCATGAAATGCA
>PSRF01000245.1 GCA_003175865.1 Blastocatellia bacterium | reverse complement strand
CAAGTACAAACTAACATTGCAGAGCGATCCGGATTTTTGGGTTGCACATCATTACCTGGCCCTGGCTTACGTTCAAAAAGGAATGTATTCGGAAGCGATCAGCGAGTTGCGTTCTTTGATCAAGGCCCCACCGACTGGACCAATTGCTGACAACATCATCGAGGCTGAGACGGAAGCAAGTGCATCGCTAGGTTTTGCGTACGCGATGGCCGGTAAACGCAACGAGGCCCAGGCCATTCTGCAGCAACTCGGAGCACTTGAACGCCGTCGCTATGTCTCCGGACTCTACTTTGCGATTGTGTATGCTGGTCTAAAAGATAAGGATCATGCGGTTGAGTACTTGAACAAAGCGTTCGAGAGTCGTCACCCGGGACTGGTATTAATTCGTATTGAGCCGATGTTTGATGGACTGCGAAGTGACGCGAGGTTTCAGCAGCTTGTGCAAAAGTTTGAGCCTATTCCTTGACTCACATTTCATTAATCTATACCACTGCCTTGTGCAGTGGTATTTTTATGCGCGCGCTACAAACAGACCTAACATGATACAGATGCCACCAGCCTGTCCGGTGCAGTCTCACGTTTAGTTGGTACATCGTGAACCTTAACGGGGGCAAGCCCGTGGGATCTTTGGTAACTACCGTTTGTAGCATCAAACATAAAGGACGACTGCTCAAGCCAGTGGCATTACTCAATAGGTCTCTAACTCACTGAGCAAGTCCTTCAGTTCTAACGGCAGCTCCGCAGTGAATTCCATTCTTTCGCTTGTTGTTGGGTGTGTAAAACTTAATTTCTCCGCGTGCAAAAACTGCCGACCAAGATTCCGAATGCGTGCACGAATCCGCGCATCCTGAACGGTATTGTCACGCCCACTGCCATACACCTCATCACCAACAACAGGATGTTTGAGCCATGCCAGATGAACGCGAATCTGATGCGTGCGTCCTGTCTTCAAATCAACATCAAGCAGCGTAAAGCGATCGAATCGACGCCTCACCTTGTAAATCGACAACGCCGTTCGACCTCCGCGAACCACGGCCATTTTTGTTCGGTTTGTCGGATCTCGCGCGATGGGTTGATCAATTCGACCAGTGTCGCTCTCCATTCGGCCGTGACACAACGCCACGTAAGACTTGAAAACGGTTCGAGCGCGAAACTGATCGCTTAGATTCTCCAGTGCAGCTTCCGTCTTTGCCACTAACAGTAAGCCCGACGTATCACGATCCAATCGATGGACGATGCCGGGTCTAATGGTTGAGGCCATGGCGAGTTGCTGAAAGTGAAAAGCTAGTGCGTTTGCAAGTGTCCCCGATTGAATTCCCGCGGCCGGATGGACCACGAGTCCAGCGGGTTTGTTGATCACTGCAAGCGCATCGTCCTCGTAAACGATGTTGAGCGGGATCTCTTCCGGTATGAAATTCGTGCCCGCCGCGACTGTTAGTTCAACTTCGACCTCATCACCTTCGCGCAATTTGTAGGCGGACTTGCTTGGTTTCCCATTAACCAGTACGTCTTCATCGTCGATCAACCTCTGTAGCCGCGAACGACTCCATCCGGAAATCGAATCGGCGAGGAATGCATCGAGACGTCGGTTCGTGTTCGCTTGATCGATGGTGAACGTGAGAGTTTCCGAGTCGGACATAAAACGTCGTCTCCCACAGATTGCACGGAGAATTTTGTCAGAAGGTTAGATCTGAGTACTTGACGTTAATCTGAGGATGATGTTCGGTTAGCTGTTGCGCTTTTCAAAGTCCTTCATGAACGAGACCAGTGCCTCAACACCGTCTCTTGGAAACGCATTGTAGATCGACGCTCTGACACCGCCGACTGAACGGTGTCCCTTCAACCCATCGAGACCTTTAGCTGTTGCTTCAGAGGTAAACTTTTTCTCAAGTTCCTCCGATGGCAGGCGAAATGTGACATTCATGATAGAGCGACTATCGACGTCAGCATGTCCACGATAGAAATCAGTTGCATCGATGGCCGCATAAAGCAGTTGGGCCTTTTGTTCATTCTCGCGCTCCATTGCGGCGATGCCACCTTTTTCTTTCAACCATTTGCAGACGAGGTCGATGATGTAGATACCCCAGGTGTTTGGAGTGTTGTAGAGCGAGTTATTCTCGACGTGCGTGCGATAGTCCAGCATCGTGTGCAGATTCTCGGGAATGTTCTTCAACAAGTCATCGCGCAAGATCACAAGCGTAACGCCACTTGGCCCCATGTTCTTCTGCGCGCCGGCGTAAATGAGCGCGTACTTCTCAACGGGAATGCGATGCGAAAGAATGTCGGAAGACGCATCAGCGAACAGAGGCACGTTTCCGACCTCCGGCTCTTGTTTCCATTCAACTCCTTCGATCGTTTCGTTCGTCGTAATGTGAACGTATGCCGCGCCTGAGTTGAGATTGAGTTCCTCTTTTGTTGGGACACGTGTGAACCCACCATCGGCCATCGTTGCAGCAATGTTAACAGCTCCGACACGCTTCGCTTCCTTAATCGCTTTCTTTCCCCAACTTCCCGTCAGGATGTAATCGGCACTGCCATCTGCCGGAAGAAAGTTCATCGGCACCATCGAGAACTGTAGACTTGCGCCGCCTTGTAGAAACAGAATTCTGTAGTTGTCAGGTATGCCCAGCAATTCGCGCAAACCAGATTCAGCGCTGTGAATGATGTCGTCAAATGTTTTCGAGCGATGGCTAATCTCCATGACTGACATACCAACGCCTGGCAAACTCAACATGTTGCGCTGCGCTTCTTCCAAAACCGGCACCGGCAACACAGCTGGGCCGGCGCTAAAGTTAAAAATGCGTTCGGTCATAAATCCTCCCGCTCGTTCCTTCGAGCTATTCTTCGAACCGCGGGCGCAACGCGTTGCCCGCTACTTTTAAGATCCAGGTGCGCGGTACGAACCGTTCGGCCTCGACCATTGCCAGGTTCACCCAGCCTGAGACGATCAGATTCTTTTTGCGTCTTAGTCCGCGCAATGCAGTATCAACAACTTCCTCCGGCGTTTGTGCCGAACGCATTGGCGGGCGGTCCATCTGCGATGCTGCAAAGAAGTTAGTTTCCGTCACACCTGGGCAGAGTGCCATCACATGTACACCATGAGCTCTATTCTCTTCCCACAGCGCTTCAGAAAACGAGATCACAAACGCTTTCGTGGCTGCATATGTGGCCATGAACGGAACAGGTTGAAATCCCGCTGTTGAGGCGACGTTGATTATTGTCCCCTGTTTACGTTCGCGCATCGGGGCTAAAAACTTATGCGTTAAAGCGACAAGCGCTTTGACATTCAAATCGATGATCTCCAGCTCACGATTAACATCGAGACGATCAAAATCACCCATCGATCCGAAACCAGCGTTGTTGATGAGCGTATCGATCTCGAGGCCGCGCTTCTGCGTCTCCTCAAATAAAATAGCGGGAGCATCTTTTTGAGTGACGTCGATCGCTAGATATTGAGCGCGAACGCCGCCGATACGGCCGAGTTCGTTGCAGATGGCGATGAGTGTTTCTTCGGAGCGCGAAACAAGAAAGACGTTGCGTCCTCTTGCGGCCAGCTTCCGAGCAAAAGCGGCGCCGATTCCGCTTGAAGCGCCGGTGATGAGAGTCGCGTTCATTTAGCAGTCAGCTGGATCAAATCCAGTTCGAGAATGTCGGAATTGCCTGCACGCACCCGCTCGAGCAGTGATGCCGACGGCGCGTTGTCGAGGTTGATTCGCGCGACTGCCGCTGCCGCGCCCTCAAATACGATGTTCTCCATCTCTTGAACATTGATCTGCTCGCCTTTAATCGCATCGAGAACCGAGGCAAGCACACCTGGTCTATCGAGATGTCGAACAACCAAACGATGTGTGGCTGGAGTCTGACGGGCGAGGTTAACGACATTCGGAACGTTTCCTGTTTCTCTGAACTCACGCACGATCCGCACTGTCTCTGCGGCGATCGCTTCCTGGGCCTGGTCAGTCGAAGCGCCGATGTGATGTGTGCCGTAAAGACTCTGCTCCTGGGCGATTGGATCTGTGAACTCGCCAGTTGCGCTCGTTGGCTCGTTCGCATAAACATCGAGGCCCACACGAAGCCCGCGACTCTTCATGGCTGCGACCAGAGCGTCCTGGTCAATCACTTCACCACGTGCGGTGTTGATTAGATAACTACCTTCTCGCATGGAGTTCAAAACTTCGGCATTAATCAGGTTTTTTGTTTCCGGTTTGAGCGCCATGTGCAGACTGACAATGTCTGATGAAGCCGCTACTTCTTTTGGTGATGCTTTGTATTCAATGCCTAACTCCGCGGCGCGCTCGGGAGTCAGACTACGACTCCACGCAACGACATTCATGCCAAACGCCAGTGCGCGAGGAATCATCTCCTGCGCTATCTTGCCAAGACCGATCAATCCGAGAGTTCGACCAAATAGACCACGTGCTTTTGAAAACTCCTTTTTGTTCCATTCGCCGCGACGCAATGTGATCACATTGTCAGCAATGCGACGATCAAGGGCGAGAATTAAGGCAAATGCGAGTTCTGCCACAGCGATTGAGTTCTTGCCCGGACAGTTTGAAACGTAGATGCCGCGTTTCGAAGCCGCGGCGACGTCGATGGTGTTGTAACCGGCGCCGGCGCGGACCACAAGCTTTATTGGGCCAGCATCGAACATCTGCTCGGTGACTTTTGTTCCACGAACAACAATCACGTCAGGCTGCTCACGATTGATTGCTTCAACTAACGCTTCGTCCTTGAGGTCTGGTTGGAAGACAACTTCACAACCGAGTGCCACCAGGCCATCACGACCTGATTGTTCGAATTTATCGGCTATTAACACTCGCATGTCTTATTTCAACTCTTCCCGGTTGAGCGTCTCTTGTACTTTGTACTTCGTACTGTAAATTGCTAAAGCCGCGAATTTGGAACAGGAGCGAAGCGACTGTTTGGACCTGAGCAATCAATTATTTGGGTGTTGAAGCAGTCGCTTCGCTCCTGTTCCAACTTGCCACCGTTGCTCCATTTACAAAGCGCAAAGTACAAAGCACAAAGCACCTTAAATCTGATGCATCAAAAATCCATCTCGCAACTTCGGTTCAAACCAGGTCGATTTTGGTGGCATAATTTCACCAGCATCTGAGACACGCAGCAGCTCTTCAACTGTAGTTGGAAACATTGAAAAAGCGACTGCCGCCTTTCCTTCATTTACCAAATGCTCAAGCTCGCGCGTGCCACGCAGACCACCAACAAAGTCGATTCGTTTATCGGTTCGCACGTCCTTGATTCCCAGAATTGGATCGAGCAGGCGATCTTGAAGAATACTAACGTCGAGTGACGATACGGTTCCCACTGGAAGTGTGGCTTGCGCAGATAGTTCAAGTCCATACCAACGACCGTCAAGGTACATACGCCATTGCCCGCGATGAGCTGGCGCCGGCTCAGCATCCTTCCTAACTGAAAACTGTGCGCACAGTGCTTTTAGAAATTCTTCCTTCGTGAGTCCATTCAAATCTTTGACCACGCGGTTGTACGCCAGAATCTGAAGTTGTGAGTCCGGGAAGATGACGGCGAGAAAATAGTTGTAATCTTCGTTGCCTGTGTGCGCGAAGCTTTGGTTCTTCAGCTCCGCACGGGCCCGACTGGCACTTGCAGCCCGGTGATGACCATCTGCAATGTAAAGCATCGGCACACGCGAAAAACTTTTCGCGAGTTCGTCGGTTTGTTTTGCGCGCCAGATCGTGTGACGTATACCATCCTCGGCGGTCACGTCGAAAAGTGGGTCAGCATTAACCTCATGAGCGACGATGTCGTCGATCTCTTTTCGTTGGTGGTAAGTAAGGAAGACAGGTCCAGTTTGTGCGCGCAGCATGATCATGTGTCGCGTACGATCGTCTTCTTTATCAGGACGCGTGCGTTCGTGCTTCCGAATAAGATTTCGATCGTACTCGTCCACCGAACAACAAGCGACCACGCCAACCTGCTCATGATCACCCATCACCAAACTGTACAAGTAGAGTGATGGCGCCGCTTCATTCTCTAGCGGTGCA
Source organism: Blastocatellia bacterium (assembly GCA_003175865.1). GTDB lineage: Bacteria > Acidobacteriota > Blastocatellia > Pyrinomonadales > Pyrinomonadaceae > PSRF01. The sequence goes on along the minus strand of PSRF01000245.1, from coordinate 3,709 downwards.
GCTTTGATTAGCTGTTGAAAGTTTTCGACGGCTTTGCGGTAAACGGCATCGCTATAGATGTCGGTTCCGTCCGGGAGATCAATTTCAGGGCGCGAGACATGAAGGAAGCTTAACGGCTTACTTTCGGCGAGTTTGCGTGCCTCTTCCGTGTTCACGACATCGTAAGGAAGAGCTGCTACTTCGGCGGCGCGTGAATTGGACGGACGTAAAGCACGAAACGGACGAATAACTGCCACATACCCTCCTCGGATGCACGCGCGTTAACGACCTTTGCGTGCTCAATTGCTGATGAATGATAAAAGGCTTATTGGGGGTTAAGACTAGCCGTTTAAGTGTGTAGTTCGCAAGTCTGAGGGAAAACAAGACTAGAATGATATTGGCCTAGTGAATTAGACCTACAGCAACCAGTTCAAGCGTCTTCACGATTTTAGTGTTACAGCTAAGCTAAGGCTCTGGTTGTAGCGACGGCTTCACTCCGTCAGGAGTTGGATGTTTATAGCTCTCGACCCACACTCCACTGGCTCCGTTCGGAAGGGCGGCAGTGTTAGGGATCGCAAGACATCGTTTTGCTCTTCCGAACGGAGCAGACTATGACGAGGCGACATGGCTATAAACATTCAACTCCTAACGGAGTAAAACCACTTCTTACTCTTCACACAATCTCTTAGATCGCTGCGGCTGAGACGTACGGTCTCAATTAAATCTCCATTACAACAAATGAACACCAAAGCGGTATCATGACAAACACATCCAACGAAAGAGCGAAGGATTATGACTGAAGTCGAACGAATCATCGATCAGTTTCGCAGAGCGTTTGAAGGTGAGGCCTGGCATGGGCCAGCACTGTTGTCTTTACTTGAAGGTGTTACAGCTGAACAAGCAGCTGCGCATCCAATCCCTGGCGCGCATTCAATATGGGAACTCGTTTCTCACATCTCAGCGTGGGAGGGTGCGTGCAAGAGTCGACTCGAAGGCGATCGCGCGCAACTGAGTGATGAAGAGAATTTCCCAAGCGTGACTGCAGTTAGCGAATCGGAATGGGAGAAGACCAAGCGGCAATTGCTTCAGACTCATCGGGAGTTGCTCGACGCGATCGCGAAAGTCGATTCAGGTCGGTTGGATAAACCAATAATTGAAGATGAGTCAATTCCGTTTTCTTCGGTATACGTGACACTTCAAGGCGGAGTGCAGCACGATCTATATCACGCGGGTCAGATTGCACTACTGAAGAAAGCGATAGCCGCGGTCGAGGGAAGTTGAAACTAATTTGAGATCGGAAGTAGGAGAACGATAGAAAAATGAGTAGCGATCTGGTTAGTCGTCAATGCGTGCCATGTCGAGGCGGTGTGCCACCTCTCGCCGGTGAAGAGATTACAAAATTCCAGTCACAGCTAAGCGGCTGGGAAGTTGTTAATGAGCATCATTTGAAGAAGGAGTATCGCCTTGGGAATTTTGGCGAGGCGCTGGAGTTTGTAAATCGTGTTGGTGAACTGGCTGAAGAGCAGGGCCATCATCCGGACATCTGTTTTGGTTGGGGCAATGTCGAGATCACAATCTGGACTCACAAGATCAACGGCTTGACTGAAAGTGATTTCATCCTCGCCGCGAAAATTGATGCATTGTAAAGGTGCCCTTTAGTAGTACCGCTCGCGGCACTGTTCAAACTCTTCTGCCGGACCGCGTACGTCTCGTGCGCTTGGTTGAGATTCATTCCTCGTCGAATAAATTACATCAGTTGGCGCACGAGACGTACGCGGTCCGACAGAAGAGCTTGAATCTCGCAATCAAAGATCCCTACTAAAAGGTACCTAATCTGTTGCTCTTCGATAAAGCTCTTCAATCTCATCCACCATTCGGTCGAGACTGAATCGCTCTTCTATTACTTGCCGCCCTCGCATTCCAAATTCACGCCTTTCCTTTTCATCGCGTAGCAACGTGGTAATTCCATTTGCAAGACCTTCTATATTGCCAATCTGAACAATGAAGCCGGTCTTTCCATCCACAACCACTTCACAAGCACCTTCTGTAGCTGTTGTCACCACAGCAGTTCTAGTTGTCATTGCTTCCGCGATCGCCAGCCCGAATGACTCAGTTTCTGATGAAGACACAAACACATCGAGTGCCAACAGCAGGTGTTCAGCATCATTGAGCCAACCGAGAAAGCGAACCCGGTCTTCCAATCGCAGTTCCTTCACTAACTTCTTTAAACTCGCTCGTACTTCACAATTCGGCGTCGTATCGATTCCGGCGATAACAAAATGTGCACTCGGGACTTCATGAGCAACGATCGCAGCAGCGCGAATGAAGTCATCGTGTCGCTTCAGTGTGCGCAACTCTCCAACGCTGCCAACCAACAAACAATCGTCCGGCAGGTGGTGCGCTCGCAAAAATTTCTTCCGATCAAACGTTTCTAATGCTGTATCAAATCTCGTGACATCGATTCCGTTACGAACAACTACGATTCGCTCTGGATTAACAAGTTCCTGAGAACGCAGGTGTCGTTCAACTGCTTCTGAGACCGCAATCACGCCAACAGCTTTCGATAGAGTCCGACGATGGAGTGAACTTAATGGGAAAAGCACGTGTCGCGTTACGAAGAATGCAACTCCACTACGTCGTGTTGCATAAGCTGCGAGTGAGTAGTCGCGAGCCATGTGAGCGTGGACCACATCGATGTGATGCTGCTTTACTAACTGCGCCAATTGTCTTGCACTCAGAGCGTCAAGTGCGTTGCGGAGAGGGAACAACTTAATATTTTCTTTAGCGATTTGAAGTCGATCGCTAATTGGCGATGAAGGGCGTACCGCTACAAACACATCGTGTCCGCGGGCGGTAAGCCCGTTAGTCAGGTCGACGAGATAACGTTCTCCTCCTCCAAACGACGAGGCTGAGCTGATTTGCAAAATCTTCAAATTCTTAGGTGAGCGGAAACTCAATTAAGCGAAAAGAACCGTACTGATCCCAAACAACTTTACGCGACCGTGTTTCATTTTGGTTGCGTCGCTGACCAAAATATAGCGACAAAGTCCAGCAAAGTTGAGCCAGAGGATCGGCACATTGGTTGCCAATTCATCTTCTAACATCGTTGTTGCGGGAGGATTGTATGGCTAAGCCGAAATTAGTGACAGGACTTTTTAGGAGCCGCACAGCAGCTGAAGCAGCAGTCGACGCCATATTGAAACACGGATATACGCGTGACGACATTAGCGTGCTTATGTCTGACGCGACGCGGACGAAGGAGTTCGGACTTCAGGCACGAACGCATGCTGCCGATGGGTTGGGCATTGGCGGAGCAGTGGGTGGTGCTGTTGGCGCAGTCGTTGCCGCAATCGCTGCGGTTGGAACGACATTATTTCTTCCAGGAATCAACCTTGTCATTGCTGGTCCAATTGCTGCCGCACTAGCCGGAGCCGGTGCAGGTGGCGCCACCGGCGGGTTGATAGGTGCGCTTATCGGGGCGGGCATACCGGAGTATCGCGCCAAGGTTTATGACGCGGAACTTCGCGGAGGCGGAATACTGATCGGCGTTGAAGCAAAAGATGATGAGGACGTCCAGCGTCTCGAGACGCTGCTGGAAGAATTGGGTGCGCAGAACGTTCGCGCTGAATAAAACCTGGTGTCGTTAGTGCGAAGCAGAAAAGACCCGCGACACTTAAGTTCGCAGGTCCTTTTCGCGTGTTGGCTGAGGTGAAACTTATCGCTTAATTGA
>PSRF01000143.1 GCA_003175865.1 Blastocatellia bacterium | reverse complement strand
CGACAGATACAATCACGCGAGACTGGCGTCGTGCGAAAGCCTTCTTGCGGAGAGAGTTGAGTCAGAACTAGCGCATGACTACTCCTGAACGCTGGCAGGAAATCTATCGTATCTTTGCTGCCACCCTTGAACTTGAACCTTCCGAACGCTCGCGCTTCCTCGATCAAGTGTGTGCGAACGACGAGGAGTTGCGCCGGGAAGTGCAGTCGCTCCTGGATCACGATTCCACCAGCAGCCTCATGCACGGTTCGCCAGTTGAAGACGTCACACGTCTGTTTGCTAAAAGCGACTTGGCCTTACGGGAAAAGAAGAACATTGGGCCATATCAAATTGTCCGCTCCATCGGCGCTGGCGGTATGGGCCATGTTTATCTCGCGGTTGATGGCCGATTAAAACGGCGTGTTGCTGTAAAGCTTTTGTCGTTTTACGACGCCAGCGAAGGCGAGCGCTTACGTCGCTTTCGTCAGGAAGCGTTAACTGCCTCAGCTCTAAACCACCCAAACATCCTGACGATTTACGAGGTAGGAGAGTTTGAAGGAAACAACTTCATCGTGACTGAGTTCGTCGAAGGTGAAACTATCCTCAACCGACTTCAATCCGGACCAATTCCTCTTGATACTTCGATTGAAATCGCAACTCAAGTGGCAAGCGCTCTTGCCGCCGCACATCAGGCCGGCATAGTTCATCGCGACGTAAAACCGGCCAACATCATGGTGCGACCTGATGGTCTTGTAAAAGTATTGGATTTCGGAATTGCCAAGTACGCGCAACCCGACGGTGGTGAACAACAAGTTGATACCTTGTTGACGAATCCCGGTTCGGTAGTCGGAACTGCAGCATACATGTCGCCGGAACAGGCTCGCGGTTATCCGGTAGATCCACGCACAGACATTTGGAGTCTGGGAGTTGTTCTCTACGAGATGGTTACTGGTCAACGGCCGTTTCAGGGAGACACCCCATTGGACCTGATGTCTGCACTGATTGAGCGCGATCCGCCGTCGCTGATTGAGAGTGGTGTAGCAGTCCCCGAAGCACTCGAAACGATCATTTTCAAAGCACTTTCAAAGAATCGTGAGTCTCGATATCAAACAGCTGGTGAGGCAGTCAATGATCTCAAGGAGTTGCGAAGACGAATAGAGCAGGGAATTGAGCCTGCGCCTTCGCCGCGGAAGAAGAGCATGGCAGCGACAACTTCTATTGCGGTCTTACCATTTGCAAACATCAGCGCTGATCCAGAGAACGAATATTTTTGCGACGGACTTTCCGAGGAACTACTGAACTCCCTGACAAAGATTGAAGACTTGAGAGTTGCCGCGCGCACTTCGACTTTTTCCTTCAAAGGCAAAGACACAACTGTGAGCGCAATTGGTCGGGCGCTTAACGTCAATAGTGTGCTTGAAGGGAGTGTCAGAAAGTCGGGTGATCGACTTCGTATCACTGTTCAATTGATCAACGCAGAGGATGGTTATCACATCTGGTCGGACCGCTACGATCGCGAAATGAAAGACATCTTCGATGTTCAGGACGAAATAGCACTCGCAGTTGTCGATGCTTTGAAAGTCAAGTTAATGGGTAATGAGAAGGCGGCGGTGCTGAAGCGTTACACCGAGAATGTCGAGGCCTATCAACTCTATCTCAAGGGCAGATATTACTGGTGGAGGACAGCGCCTGAGGAGTTTGTGAAGGGAAGGGAATACTTCGAACGTGCAGTAGAAGCTGATCCAAATTACGCGCTGAGCTACTGCGGCCTTAGTAGTTTCTTTGGCTTTGGTTCAGCGTGGGGAATGTTGCCTCCGGACATAGGTTGGCCGAAAGCCATTGCAGCTGCTGAGAAATCACTCGAGCTCGACAACACACTTGCCGAATCTCATACGAATATTGGCGGCATCAATATGGTCTATCGACGCGATGCCGTTGCTGCGGAGAAGAGCATCCGGCGATCTGTGGAACTGAATCCGAAGTTTCAGGAAGCGCACTACTTGTATTCGTTTTACCTGCTGACGAGAGGACGATTTGAAGAAGCTATCGCTGAAGCACGCAATGCGGTTGGTTTAGATCCGTTTTCAGTGAGACTGCTGGGCCATCTTGGTTTTACGTATTCGCTGTCTGGTCGTTTTGAAGAAGCAGCGGAGCAGTTTCGACAGTCGTTGGAGCTCGAACCAACTAATGCCGCGCAGCGAGAGTATTTGGCGTACGCATTGGCCCAAACCGGTAACGTTAATGAAGCAATCATTGAATTACAGCAATCCTTGGAACTGGTGGGCGACATTCCTGGCTCTCACCAACTTGCTACTGCTTTCAAAGAAGGTGGGTTCGCGAACGCTCTGAGAGTGTTGAGCGAGCGAAAACTCGACCAACTAAGAGCAAGACGTAACGCGGGTGAGTATATCCCGGAGATTCACTTCGTACGCGCCTCACTTGGTTGCCGAAGACGCGAAGAAGCAATATCTAGTTTTCCAAAGGCCTACGCAGAACGAAACGTCTTCCCATTGCTAGTGAAGATCGATCCTCTCTACGATCCCATCCGCTCCGACTCCCGGATCAAGAACATTCTCCAATAAAGTTCAACTCCTTGGAGTGCGGCGGCCCGGCGCCGCTTTGTAACCAGATTCAACCTCTTCTATCGGAGAGTGTAGTGCGCCCGCTGAAATAAGATTCAATCCCCAAACTAATTCAAGGCAAGCGCACGAAAGGTACGCGGTCCGACAGAAGAGCTTGAATCTGATTTCAAAGTAGCTACTTAAGAGTACGGTTATTACCGCGGCCAACGTGCGTCTTGTCATTCAACTGCTGACAGCTGCGTCAGACTTTAGACTACAAAAGATTCAGTCTTCGCCTGATACCCCCCAGCAAAAGCCGAGAGTATTTTAATAGTAGTCACTGGTGTGACGCTGTGTCAGCAAGTGTCACGTTCGCCCCCGGTGATTAACGACTCTGGTGTATGTAGCCATTCACCAGGGCGGGATGCGGCCTCTTCCCCCTGCAAGAAGGCCGCGAACGGCCGCTCCCAGCTGGTCTCGGAGCGGCCAATATTCACCGATCAACTCCTTGGAGTGCGCTCCCGACGAGTCGGGAGCGTCGCTTTGTTACAGCGTCTCCCCCTCTTCTTTCAAGCCTTTCTCTCCTACTTCCACAAATAGCGATGGCCGAATAGACTGATCGCCTTCTGTCGTGGCTCCCAAGTCTTACCTCACTTCACTTCTCATTACCTACAGCGTACGATAAATCACAATCATCAATAAGCGGGGTCAGCTGTGCAATTTGAAGAACTCAGGGTGAGTCGGCTTTCAGGTAGTTACTCAACAGCTAAGTCTCTCACGCGGGTGGCAACATTCCTTTTCTTACAATTGATCTGCTGCGTAACAGCCTTTCCGCAGGGTAACGGCCAGCTGGTTAAGACTGAGTACGATGCGAACAAGAACGTCACACAGATCACACTGAACCCGATAATACTGGCCAGCCGGAAGTTTGAAGAATTACGCCTCGGAGCAGTCACCGGTTATCCTGGTAAAGTTAAGTCAACGCCACAGGAAATTGCTCTGATCTTTTTCTCACTTTCCAACAATGATCAGAACAGGTACGAGTCTGCACGAAAGCTCACGATTGTGGCAGATGACCAACGCTTCGATTGTGGAGAAACTCAAAGATCAAAGCAGTCTCAAAATGGATTGTTTCTCGAGACAATGACGATCAGTATTCCGGTGAAGGATTTTGTAAACGTAGCAAATGCAAAGCAGGTCAAGATCAAACTCGGCCTCACGGAAGTGGAACTGTCACCCGTCCAGAGCAAGGCGCTGAAAGTCATGGCGAGCTACATAGTGGACAACTGAAATCTTAGAGCACGATTGCATTGACAGTGACATTATATGCTGATAGTTTTTCCAATATGAAAACTATTGCAATTACTATTGACGAGCCAACACTGAAACGTCTTGATCGCATCATGGCGGACAAGTCAATGAATTGGAAGACACGCTCAGAAATCATCCGCAAAGCAGTACAACAATTCATTGCGCAGCTGGAACGATCGGCCGAGGAAGAGCGCGAAAGGGAGATCTTTCGCCGCCACGGCGCTCGTCTGAACAGGCAGGCCGCCGCGCTCATAAAGGATCAGGCAAACTCGTGAGACGCGGCGAAATTTATCGCACTAAAGAAAAAACACCGGAGCGTGGCCACAAGCCAGGATTCTACGTGGTGGTCTCGCGGGACTTCATAGCAAATAATGAGGACGTTTCTACTGTTGTTTGCGCACCGGTTTATAGTGAAGTACTGGGATTGCGAAGTGAGGTCTTACTTACCAGCGACGACGGCCTCCCTCACGAGAGCACTATTCGCTGTGACTTTCTGACCTTGATGTTTAAGAAGAAGCTGACTCACTTTGTGGGAACCTTGTCAGTAGAACGGGTTAGAGAGTTGAATCGCGCCTTGCGTTATGCACTCGAACTGAAAGATTAGAGCCTCCGAAGCGACCTGCCTTTTAAGTCAAGCCTGGCTCAAGTATCTCGCACTAACACAGCGGCGTCGGGCAGCCGTTGAATGAGCGTGGGCGCAAAGACGTTTCGCATTGCTTTGAGTGAAATCAACTCCTTGTAGTGAAACGGCCCGGCGTCACTTTGTTATCGACTCTTAGGATTTCCTCTCGATACTCAGAAATTCGAGAGCTTTGGAGGAGTGGTTCTCAAGCACGTAGTCACCAGCAGGAATTGGTATCACAGCACCAAGTTGGAATTCTGCATCCAATTCTGCGCCCAATGGGATTGAAATACGGAAAGGGCATTCGCTGAGAAATATGATTGAGCCACCGGGATGCCGGAAGTGATATCCGCTCGAACCAGGGCTAATCGTGATGCGACGCACAGTGATATTTTCACTCTGAAAAACAATTGTGTTAGCAATCGGATCAGCGTTCGTCGAGACAGGAATACTGGTGTTCGCGTTACTTGCGTTTCGCGCTTGGCCAAGTGTCACAGCCGAACAGAATTCCAATAGAACGACGATAAGCCCTAAAACCAGTGCAGGCCGTGTGCTAGACCGTAACTTTCTGAGTAGGTTACTAACATTTCTTAGATGCATACGTCAGACCTCCGAAGCCGTAGAGTTAGAGCCAAAGGATTCTTTGGAATCAGTGCACATCACGGATACCTTTGAGTCGAGGTACAAACATACCTGTCCTGGCGCGATAACTTTCATAAAGGTCACGGA
>PSRF01000221.1 GCA_003175865.1 Blastocatellia bacterium | reverse complement strand
AAGCGGCAGCACACCCGCCGCAAGCATTGAAGCACCAAACAAACCGATGCCAAAAAGCGCCTGGGCATAATCGCCAGCGAGTGGGCGAAGTGCTCGAGCCGCATCGGCAGCAGTTGCGATGTGGATGTCAGCTTTATGAAGCGTTGCGGCGGTGGAAACGACGATGAAGAAAACAATTAGGATCGCGAAGATGGTCCCAATCCAGACATCAGTTTTAGTTTTCGAATAATCTTCGGGTCGGACGCCCTTCTCAACTACAGACGACTGAACGTAAACCTGCATGTAGGGAGAGATGGTTGTGCCGATGATCGCGACGAACGTAAACAGAAATGCCTGTTCCAGACGGAAGGTTGGTTTCACTAAACCAATTGCCACGTCACCCCACTCGGGTCGGGAGAGAAATGCAGAGATGATGTATCCCAGAAACACTAACGACATCAGCAGGAATGCACGCTCAACCCTTTGGTACGAACCCTTCACGATAAGCCACCAAATAAAGATCGCTGCGAATGGAACCGAAACAAAGCGATAAACACCGAAGAGTTCTGTTGCTGCCGCGATGCCTACAAACTCGGAGACAGTTACGCCCGCATTTGCGATCAAAAGTGCAAGCATCACAAGGGCTGTCCAGCGAACGCCAAATCGTTCACGAATCAGATCCGCCAAGCCTTTGCCTGTGACGGCGCCCATCCGTGCACACATCTCTTGAACGATTCCCAAACTGATAGTGATGGGAATGAGGATCCAAAGGAGTGTGTATCCGAAATCGGCACCTACTGATGCAAAGGTTGCGATACCGCCTGCGTCGTTACCGGCGTTGGCAGTAATCATTCCCGGGCCGAGAATTGAAAGGTAAAAGAGGATCCACTTGCGACGCGCCACGGTGCGGCGTACACCATGAGCACCACGTCGCATTAGACGACGCCCTGCAGCGCGAACTGCGGCTCGTGGCTCGGCCATTTGGAGGTTCTCCCTCGTTCATACAGCAAAGGTGATTACAGTTTACCCAAACAACCTTGGGAAACGTTGGCGACCATCTTTCGGCAACAAAATCTCCATTGCGTCGTCGACGGTAACTATTCCAAGGATGTCGCCTGGTTGATCGACTACGGGAAGCGCGAGCAGATTGTATTCCGCAATCCGTTGTGCAACTTCCTTCGCAGACTCCTGTGGCGACGCCATTTGAAACTCTGTACGCATCATTTCATCCAGTGTCACTCCTGGATCGGCGAGAATCAAACTTCGCAATGCAATCACGCCGACAAGTTTCCATGAGTTCTCTTCTTCCACGACGTACAGGTAATAAATCATGTTCGGCGTTTCTGCCATCTCACGCAATCGGGCCAGTGCCTCGGCAACTGTTAATGAGCGCGGAAGTGTGACGAACTCAGTCGTCATCAAGCCTCCAGCAGTGTCGTCTTCGTAGGGAAGAAGTTCGGCGACGTCAGCTTGCTCCTGGTCTTCCATCAGACCAAGCAGCTCTTCTGCTTTCTCTTCAGGCAGATCACCAAGTACGTCTGCGGCCTCGTCCGGTGACATCCACTCAAGAATGTCCGCCGCGCGTTCCTGGTCCATATCGCCAAGGATCTGTGCCTGTCGTTCTGCCGGCATCTCTTCAAGTGTTTCGGCTGCTGTCTCATCATCGAGTGACTCAACAACTTCGGACCCGTGATGATATGAAAGGGCTTCAGCTAGTCGCGCGATTTCGACTGGATGGAGTCGCGCCAGTTTGTCGCTTGACGATTTCAACTGCACGGTTGCGGCGTCCGTTGCGAGGTATCCGACATCGGCCCAATCGAGGACCTCAACAGGTTTTTTAGTGCTGAGAAATCCTGCTGGCGCCAAACGTCGCCAGAGACCCTGCAAACTGACATCTGCACCAGTCACACGCCACTCTGGCGTCGCTTCAATGAGCTGAACATCGTTAACCCTGACCACGCGTTTTCCGTCGACATCAATGAGCTGTTTGTCCAAAACATCACGCGCCAGCAATACTTCTCCTTCGCGTCTGACGAATGGTCGCAGGTCGAGTATGTCTGAATTCAAGCGCACACCTTGATCACCCATTTCAGTAATGCGCCACCGTGAAAGGAAAAAATCACGGCGACGATAACGAGCGACAAAGCCTGTCACAGGCGGATGATCGTCTGTACCGAGGCGCACGATGACGTCCTTGACAATGGCGACACGTAAACCTTCGAGGTCGCGGATTGGGCGACCTAATATCTGCGATAGGTACAGCATGAAATTATCTGCGTAACGGGTTCTCGGTCATCATAGCACGAGGGTTACGCGATCGAAGTTTGTAGAAAAGTCGTTAGAGAACCGGGAGCGTCAGCGACCGGACGCGAGCTCTCAATGGGAAATTGTCATGTTCGTTGAGATTAATATCCGGTCGCTACCGCTCCGGTTCTCTGGTTAACTTGACGTCACCTTTTGAGTAGCTTTTCGGCGTACATCAGCTGTGCATCGCGTCCTTTATATAAATCCTTACGATGCATCACCTGAACTGCGTCAGGGTTGACACCTATACCTTCTAATCGTGCGCCCTCTGCGGTCCTGTAGTCGAGTTCACTCACGTCGAGAATCCCGCCGTCAGGCAGCTCATGTCGATTACGAATAGCCAGAACACAGCCACACGTCTGTGTTCCCACGACTCGAGCGCGCGAGGTCTTCTGAAGCGCTGCAGCGAGAATTTCTGCCGCGCTTGAAGTTCCCTCACTTGTTAAGACAACCATTCGTAGCCGTGTTTGCTTTTGTGGTGGCAGCGCCGACAACAGCTGGGTCTGGAGAGCAAATGACACTCCTGCACGGTCAGTGAAGTTGCCGAGGTCAAGCCCTTGTGCAAAGAACGCAGATGCAACTTCAGCCATTGCCTGTGCGTCACCACCGCCGTTTGCTCTTAGATCCAAAACAATCCCGGAGGCGTTGTGGAGTGCCTTCGGGAGTGCACGTACAAGCTCGCGAGAAGTTTCTGCCGTAAAAACTTCAACTTTGATGATAGCTAAATTGCCGCTGCGAGTGATTTGAAAACCAAGCCGCTTCTCGGTCCAGGAACGTCGCAGCGTTGCAGTTTTCGTCTCGCCTTTTTCTGACACCCATGTCAAGGAAACAGAACTGCCGTCTGATCCTTCGAGCAGTGTCGCAGTCGCGCGCAATCGATCTGGTTCGTCGAGTGCCAGATTCAGTGCTTTGAGTCGTTGGTTGATTAGTTGTTGCGCCGGAATCTTATTGACCGCGGTAATCACGTCGCCAGCCCGAAGTTGAGCACGAGCGGCAGCCGAGTTCGGCGTGACGTACACGACTGTGGGTTGACCTTCGACCTCACGGATAGTGGCCCCGACTGTTACAAACTTAGGATTCCACCAATCAAACTTTTCTTCAGGTGAGTAAACACGTGTGTGCGGATCTCGTAGCGAAACGATCATCTGCCGGAGAACTTCATAAAACTCTTGCTCGCTAACAGCATCGGCTGCGAGGGGTCTGAACGTCGAACGCTTTGCCTGCCAATCGACACCGTGAAATGACGGGTCGTAGTAACGTTCCTGGATCGTCTCCCAAACGTCGTCAAAGACAATGAGTCGTCCTTCGCGAGATGATGTCGAGACCGAAGGGGAGTCATCGGCTTGACTTACTTGCAAGCCGGTTACAAACACGAATGCAACTACAAGGAGAATGAGAGTGCGTGGGAGTGCTGTGTGACTGTCTGACATGCTTACTTAAGTCTAGAGTTGCGGCTTACGAAAATTGTAACGAAGTAAAACTCTCATTGCTATGGCGGCGCCGTTTTGTTGTGCTGGAAAGAAGTGCATTTTTTTAACAGTAGCTACCGTGCTTTCGTCCAGACCAAAACCTCCCCAGCGCGCAATCTGAACCTGCTCGACTTCACCGTCGGCCCGTACGTCGACGATCACATCAACGATTGCCTCAGCGTCTGCTCGCGCCGCCGTTTCCGGATACTCGGGTCGCAAACGGCGAAAAGGACGCGGCAAGCTCAACCCTTGTTCGGTTGCAGATTTCTCATTATCTGGAGCTTCGATCAGCGGTTGGTTGACGTCTACAACTACGGCTCGCCGCGCTCGCTCCTCTTCGTTTCCTTTGAAAATTGCGAGTACCAACTTCTGCCGAAAGTTCTCACCGGAAAGAACACTAAATAGCGCTTGCTCTGCTGCATCTTTGTCAGTGTTCTGAAAACTCGGGCGGTCCCACATCAGTAGTTGACCGGTTCGGGAACTAATGATGAACACCGTGCAATAGGATTCGAAATAGATCGGTGATTGCGACGGCGAACGACGCAGGGTTTGGGCATCGCCAATAAAATAGAAGTCGGAGTCGAGCGCTGCTCCGAGATCACGAGCTTCAGTGACTAATAGGTTAAGAGAGCCCGCGTAGCCACTTCCTTTTGCAGCCGACATGGCAAGTTGCGTGTCAGAGATTGCAAAACGATGGTCGGCCTTTAGATTCGCTCGTAAGCGTTCGGCGCTCAGCCTGCCCGTTGGTGAGTCACCGAAATCCAACACGCTGATACGCAACTGGCGGCCAGAGTCTTGTCCATGTGAGATGGAACCACAAACCAGTACCGCAAATAGAACAGCTAATGCCTTGTACATTTGATCTAATTGCGTCTCTCAATGATCCGAACCGGCGCCCACCGATTCTTTTAACTTCGAATCCCGGTGATAAATTGCGTAAACACGATCCTTCGCTTCTGCCGGAAAACAAACACGGTGCAATTCGTACCCATGTTGTAAACCTTTTATGACGTTACTAACTTCACTGATCTCTTTGATTTGAGGCATTGCGTAGCCAGTTTGAACGTAGATATGAGACTTGGGTTCGGTTTGTTCCGCTGTGTAGTAGTTGTAGTACGGAATGTCACTCGCCCGATCCTCGATGAAGTAATAATCCGGATCGAAACCAGCCTCACGCACTGCAGCTCTTGCGGACGAAAGAAATTCATCACGTCTTTCGAGGGGCATGTCGACATCGATTGCTTTGAAAAGACGACGCTGAATGAATCGTTTGCTCAAATCGCTCAAAATGTTGTCCTCAGAATGTTGCCACTGCTTTATGTGGAAAACGAAATCTGAGTCGTCGATCTGTAGATGCTCGATCGTCGTTAGCCGTTCACACCTTAAGATCTTTTCGAACGGAGTCTGTTCGGCATGCCAGACAAACTTGCCTTCACTGTAGAGTTGTAGTGCTCTTCTCACGATCGAACGGAGCACTGCTTCCGCAGATCGTAAGGTGCGGTGGAAATAAACTTGTCGAAACATGTAGTAACGAGCCTGTAAGTATTCCTCGACTGCGTAGAGGCCGCGAGCTTCGACAAAGATCCGATCGGCACCTTCATCTATGGCTAACGCGTTGATGATCCATTCGAGGTCGTAAATTCCATACTTCGCGCCCGTCATCAATGAATCTCGGAGTAAGTAGTCCATACGATCGACATCAAGTTGTGAAGAGACAAGTCCGCCGATAGCTGCAGGTTTGAATTTTCCTTCGATGATGGAAGTGATGCGTTCTGGTAACTCAACTGAATACGATCGCAGAACATGTCCGATCTCTGATTCATCACTCCTGATCACCTGAACAGTGAACTGCTCATGATGGAAATCAAGTACCTTCTCCATCACGTGTGAAAACGATCCATGTCCGAGGTCATGCAATAGTGCAGCAGCGAGTGCCGCAATGCGATCGTCAGGTTTAATTTCATGACGTTCGCACAGGCGATCGAGAACGCGCGTCATCAAGTGAAACGCTCCAAGCGAGTGAGTGAAGCGTGAGTGTTCAGCGCCTTGATAAGTGAAGAGGCCAAGCCCGAGTTGCTTGATGCGTCGCAGCCTTTGAAACTCCGCGGTATCAATCAAGCGCATCATCAGTTCACCTTCATCTGTGCTGGTGCGCAGACGAATGATGTTGTGAACTGGGTCGCGATAGATTCGTTCGGACATGTGGGTTCTTAATAACCGGAAATTTAGAGTTAGGCAATAAGTCCGTTGTGATTAACTTTGAACGTTGTTGTTTGGTTTGCCTTGAATTCTCGAAACCACAGACTCTGGCCCATTCGATCCCCGCCAGAATGGCTTAGGAGGCCCAGCCATCGGGCTGGTTGATATTTCTGGATTTTCCCATTTTTTTGGATCTAAGCACGGTCCAAGAGCCCACTCCTCGAGGGACTAAGTGTGCAAATAATTGGAAGATCAACCAAATTCTAGTGGCGGGCATGGCATTTGCGAAAAGCCGCCCGACGAGGTCTCTATTTAAGCCACTCGTATGGAATCTTTTGGTGCTGCCAGAACACAGGGATAAATCACAGGAGGGGCGGCACCGCCTCTAGTTCAAGAAAGGAAAGCAGAAAATGAACAATGTTCTTAAGTATTTTGGACTGTCGACATTGTTGATGGCATTCATGGTGTTTACTGGCAGCGTGTTTGCACAGACATCGACGACAGGTTCAATTGAAGGTACGGTCACCGACGTCGCTGGTGCAGCCGTGCCTGGCGCCGTCGTTACGGCGAGCGGTCCAAATTTGATCAGACCGCAATCCGCGACTGCAGATGACGCTGGCCGATACCGAGTAGTCAATTTGCCACCGGGAAAGTACACGGTGACTGTTGAATCTACAAAAGGTTTCGCCAAATTCGAAAAATCAGATGTTGAAGTAAATCTTTCGAGGACGTCTGGAGTAGAAATTCAGCTTCAGGCAGCTGGCGCACAGGCTCAGGTGACGGTTACTGATACCGCAGGTGCCGCAGTTGACGTAAGTGGCAACACCACCGGTTCAAACGTCTCAAACGAGCAGTTCTCAAATTTCCCCACGCAGCGTACAGTGCAAGGTCTGTATACGATTGCTCCCACAGTTACACGTTCGGGACTGCGTGATGCCACCGGCCGCGATCGCGATCCTTCGGTCGCCGGTTCCTCTGGTCCGGAAAACAATTACATTCTCGACGGCGTGAACACTACCGACCCGGCGTTTGGTGGTTCGGGTGCGAACCTTCCCTTCGAGTTTGTGCAGGAAGTTGAAATCAAGACCGGTGCTTACGGTCCGGAATACGGCCGAGCCACTGGTGGTATTTTCAACGTTATCACCAAGAGCGGTGGTAATGACTTCCACGGCGACGTCTTTGGTTATGGAACAACCAAAGGTTTGGTACGTGCTGTGAACAACTTCCCGTTCACCGGTTCGGCTTTCAATGGTTTCTCAGAAGCTGACATCGGTGGTGACATCGGTGGTCCAATTGTTAAAGACAAGCTCTGGTTCTTCGGAGCATTCAATCCGCAGTGGCGCAAGAACTACTACCTGACCCAGACGTTCCACTCGCCAGTGGACAACAAGGTCACGATTCCGTTCTACGCAGGCAAAGTGACGTGGTCAATCAATGCAAAGAACACGTTCACGGCATCGACCTT
>PSRF01000207.1 GCA_003175865.1 Blastocatellia bacterium | reverse complement strand
CCGCCATGTTCGCTTTAACCACATCCAGAGCAGTGTGAACGCCGCCAGTAACAGCCAGTGACGCTCGAACTCGACCAGCCAACACGGCGATACCCTTGAGCCTCAACTCAAGCTCGCCTGAGTTTGACAACTCAACAGTGCGCAGCACTTCAAGCTCGAGCACATCGATATCGATGCGATGAAATCGAGTGAAAAGCACTAAACCATCGACACCTGCTTCGTCGAGTTGTCGTGCAAAGTTTGCAAAGGCAGTAAAGCGCGATGAGAGCTTGGCCGCGACGGGAATTGTTACCTCTTTCTTCACGTCGCGCACGATTTGAATCATCTGCCGCTCTACGTCGGCAGCACTCGTATCTGCATCACTCGCCGCATGAAAAAGATTCAACTCGATCGCGTTTGCACCTGCCTGTTCAATTAACCGCGCACACGACGTCCAGCCGTTCGAGCTAATACCATTCAGCGAAGCAATCACCGGGATAGCGACAGCTTCTTTCACTTGACGCAGATGTTCGAGGTATTCGTCCGGTCCGAGTGCCAAATCAAGCTCTGGAAAGTAACTGCCGGCTTCAGCCGACGATTCGTCGTAAGAGTCGCTGTTGAAAAAGTTTGACATCTGCTCACCGATAATCTCTTCTTCATACAGCGAACGAAGCACGAGCGCCGCAGCACCTGCATCTTCCAACGCGCGAACATTGTCGAGGTCATCCGTCAGTGGACTTGCGCCAACAATCAGTGGATGTGGTAACTGAAGTCCCAGGTATTGTGTCGTGAGATTCATTGCGTTTGCCCACTACCTCCATTTCCAGCTTCTGGTTCACCATCTTTTTTCGGATATGGAAGCTTTATTTGCGCCAACTGCTGATAGCCCGAATAACGACGGTCCGCCGCTGCCTGAGCTTCCTCAAGAAAGTGTTTGAAGCGGGCCGGGTCGGCGCGTTCGATCATCCGGAACCGCGACTCGTTGCGCATGTACTCGGCGACTTTCGGTTTTGGTGGTCCATAATCAAGGTTGAGCGGCGCTTCACCTTTGACGAGCCGTCGCGGATCGAAGCGGTACAGCGGCCACACTCCTGACTCCACTGCGAGCTTTTGTTGTGACGCGCCCTGGGCCATGTCATAACCGTGAGCGATGCAATGGCTGTAGGCAATGATTAGTGATGGACCGTCATACGATTCTGCTTCGAGGAAAGCCTGGGCGGTTTGGACCATCTTGGCCCCGAATGCGACGCGCGCGACGTAAACGTGACCATACATGTTCGCCAGCAGTCCAAGATCCTTCTTGCCGATTGGCTTGCCGCTTGCTGCAAATTTCGCAGACGCACCGAGTGGCGTAGCCTTCGACTGTTGTCCTCCTGTATTGGAGTAGACTTCGGTGTCGAGAACGAGAATGTTGACATTGCGATGGCTGGCAAGGACGTGATCGAGGCCACCGTACCCAATGTCGTAAGCCCAACCGTCGCCACCAACTAACCAGACACTCTTCTTAACGAGGTAGTCGGCGAGTTGTTCGAGCCGTCGAGCCTCCCCAGAGTCCACAGCAGATAGTTTCTCGCGCAATGCTTTTACGCGTTCGCGTTGTGCAAATATTCCGGCTTCGTTGCTTTGATCGCTATTGAGCAACTCACCGGGTAAAGTGTCGCCTATTTGGGGCGCGAGGCGTTCGAGCAAAACGCGGGCAGAGTTAATGTGCGCATCGAGCGCGAGTCGAAAGCCGAAACCAAATTCAGCGTTATCCTCAAACAGCGAATTGGACCATGCTGGTCCTCTGCCGTCACTGTTAGTCGTATAAGGAGTGGTGGGAAGATTTCCGCCGTAAATAGATGAGCAGCCCGTGGCGTTCGCAATCATCAATCGATCGCCAAATAGTTGGGTGAGCATCTTGAGGTACGGCGTCTCGCCGCAACCAGCGCATGCGCCAGAGTACTCAAACAGTGGCTCAAGAAACTGTGAGCCTTTGTGATCGAGTCGCACCACACTCCCGCGATCCAGTTCCGGAAGGTTAAGGAAGAAGTCGTAGTTCGCACGCTCGGCATCACGCAACGGCGCCTGCGGTTCCATATTGATCGCTTTGTGCTTCGGATTCGTTCTGTCTTTGGCCGGGCAAACATTCACGCACAAGTTACAACCAGTGCAGTCTTCAGGAGCAACCTGAATCGTAAAAGACTTTCCTTTGTATTCGGCCGCTCGATACGCAGTCGTTTTGAAAGTCTCAGGCGATCCAGCGAGTGCCGTTTCATCGTAGACCTTCGCTCTAATCGCAGCGTGCGGACAGACGAGTGCACATTGGTTGCACTGAATGCAAATTTTCGAATCCCAGACCGGGATCTCGAGTGCGAGGTTGCGCTTCTCCCATTTGGCAGTACCTACAGGCCATGTGCCATCAACTGAAAACGCACTTACCGGAAGCAAATCACCCTTGCCCGCAAGCATTACCGCCGTGATCTTCTGCACAAAATCGGGTGCTCGTTCCGAAACAATTGGCGGCCTGGTCCGTGTGGCGCTCGCCGCGACGGGTACCGGAATCTCGTGCAGATGGGCCAATGCCTGATCGACAACTTCACAGTTCCGTTTCACGACTTCCGGACCACGTTTTCCATAGCTCTTCTCGATCGATTTCTTGATGTGAGTGATTGCTTCATCGCGCGGCAGAATTCCGCTGATACCGAAGAAACAAGTTTGCATGATCGTGTTTATTCGACCACCCATGCCTACCTGCTTAGCGAGGGCGTATGCATCGATCGCGTAGAAGCGGATCTTCTTCTCAATGATCTGCTGTTGCATTTCGATGGGTAGTCGATCCCATACTGAATCCACTGGTCCCGGTGCATTCAACAAAAACACCGCGCCTTGTGCCGCATGCTCGAGCACGTCAATCTTGTCGATGAATTCAAACTGGTGACAGGCAACGAAACCCGCTCGATCGATGAGATAGGCTGAACGTATCGGTCTCGGACTGGACCGCAGGTGAGAAACTGTTATTGCGCCAGACTTCTTTGAGTCGTAAACAAAATAGCCCTGTACGTACTTGTCGGTTTCCTGCCCGATTATCTTTATGGAGTTTTTATTAGCACCTACAGTGCCATCAGCACCCAGACCATAGAACAGTGACGTGGATACGTCGTCAGCTTTCGTTCGAAACGATGAGTCCCACAAAAGCGACAGGCGTGTCACATCGTCAATAATTCCGATCGTAAAGTGAGGACGTGGATCTTGTTTGCTCAGTTCGTCAAAAACTGACTTGACCATCGCAGGAGTAAACTCTTTTGACGACAGGCCATACCGTCCAGCTATTACTCTTGGATCAAATGACGATCGTCGACGCCCTTCACCAAGCGCCGTCATAACATCAAGATAAAGAGGATCACCTGGCGCGCCTGGCTCTTTCGTGCGATCGAGCACGGCGATACTGCGAGTTGATTTCGGCAGATGTGATAAGAACGCTCGCGCATCAAAGGGCCGGTAAAGTCGAACCTTAAGAACTCCTACTTTCTCGCCACGATCAACTAATTCACTTACAGTCTCATGAACGGTCTCTGCTCCCGAACCCATGATGACAATCACACGTTCTGCTTCTGGATGACCCTCGAAATCAAACAATCCATAACGACGACCAGTTCTTTCGGCAAAAAGCGTCATCGTGTTTTGGACGATTTCTGCGCAGCGATCGTAAAAAAGATTGGCAGCTTCACGTGCCTGGAAAAACACATCAGGATTTTGCGCGGTGCCGCGGATCACAGGTTTGTCTGGCGTCAACGCGCGCTCGCGATGCGCGTCGATAGCCGGTTCGGAAATCAGGCTCCGCAAATCGTCGTCACTGAGTTGAGTAACCTTCGCGACTTCGTGTGAGGTTCGGAACCCGTCGAAGAAATGTAAAAAGGGAATACGTGACTCGAGTGTTGCGGCATGCGCAATGGCGGCGAAATCATGTACTTCCTGGACGGAGTTTGAGCAAAGCATCGCGAAGCCGGTTTGGCGACATGCCATTACATCCGAATGATCACCGAAGATCGACAATGCATGTGTTGCCAACGCCCGAGCTGTGACGTGCATGACGAAAGGCGACAGCTCGCCCGCAATTTTGTACATGTTGGGGATCATCAACAGCAGTCCCTGCGATGCAGTGAACGTTGTCGACAGTGCTCCAGCTTGAAGCGCACCATGTACTGCACCGGCCGCGCCGCCCTCAGACTGCATCTCGGCAATCTCAGGAATAACCCCCCAAAGATTCGTCTTGCCTTTGCTGGCCCATTCATCACAGAACTCGGCCATTGGCGAGCTCGGAGTGATCGGAAAGATCGCGATCGCTTCACTCAAGCGAAATGCAACTGAGGCAGCAGCTTCGTTTCCATCGACAGTGATGTAATTCTTGTCAGACGTAACGCACCTTCCTTTCGTCATTCAAAGTCTTTGCTTTTTCTTCAGTTGACAAACAGAAGTTTGAACTCTGAACACACGACCCTATTCCTTGACCTTGCGCACGGCCGGTCCAGTTTCTTTCAAAACCAACGTGAGTAGAGTTGCGAGTGCCACTCCGTACAAGAGCGGTACAAAAGCAGTTTGATAGTGCTCCAACTCCATTCGGTGAGCGCCACCGGAAACCCGTTGCAGAATCCAACCAAACACCGGACCCAGCAACGCGCTGAAAGTGAAGTTCAGGAAATTGACGACACCCGTTGCGGTGCCGCCGAACTGAGGCGGGTTAGCTTCTTTAATTATTGTGTAAGGCAACATCGCAGCGCCTGACACAACACCTGCGACCAAACCAACTACGTATGGCGGAAACACGCCGGGTGTGCCGTATAGGATCCATGCGAGACATGCGAATAGCACAATCCCCGCTCCGAAGATCACAGGCTTACGTCGTCCAATACGATCCGAAAGCAGACCAAGCAATGGGCATCCGATGATCCAACCAAATGGAACTGTGGCTGACCGCATTACGGCTGCGCCATAGTCCAGACCATGACCTTCCTGCAGATATCGAACGCCCCAGATCATGTCGAAAATTGTGGTTGGGATGAACAAGAGTCCGGCTATAAGACCGCACAAGATCGACTGTGGGTTTTTGAAAACAGTAGCGAAGGCAGATGCGGTGCTCTTTAGCCAACTGCCTGGCAGATCCGCTCGTTTGTCTCTCGGAAGAACAAAGAATAGGACCACGCTGATCAGCAAACCGACGATTCCCATTGCTATCCAGAAAGTGCTCCAGCCCAATCCCTGACCAATGAGTGGTCCAACTACAAACTGGCCCGCCGATCCTCCGGCCATCCCAAACATTTGGGTTGCACCAATTAGCGTAGCTGCGCGTGCCGGTGAAAAGTTCTTCGTAGCGATGTAGATCGCGCCGACTAATGCGAACACTCCACCGGCCCCCTGTACAAATCGTCCGATGCTGGCGAGCTCACGATTACCAGTGGCAAATAAGAAGGCGCCGACACCGACTGCCGCCACAGCACCCGGCAACAGTCGTCTTGGTCCAATGTTGTCCATCGCCGCACCTGCAACGAGGCTGAACGGCGAGTAACCGTAGTAGAACAATCCGACAATCGACGCGACGCCAAGAGGACTGATCCCAAACGCATTACTGAGTTCAGGCATCATTACGGCTGGCGCAGATCGCAAGGCATACTGATAGAAGTAATAGACAGCAGTCAGAACCCACGCGACAGTTGCCAACCTAAGGCTCGTCTGCGTCTCGTGTTTTGTAATTGCTTGGGTCGCTACCTGCGCCATTAGCCGAAACCAAAGACTTACTTCTTCTGATATTTGCTTTTATCCAATCCAGTCAGCTTCACTGGATCGAGCAATTGTTTGATCTGATCCTCTGTCAGGATCTTCTTCTCCCTGATGATCTCAAGAATTCCCTTGCCCGACTTGTAAGCTTCACCGGCAAGTTCCGTCGCTCGCTCATAGCCAACAATTGGATTGAGCGCGGTAACAATGCCAACTGTTGTTTCGAGATAACGTTCCAATACACGTTCGTTCACAGTGATACCGTCGACACAGTTCGCGCGAAACACCCGCGATGTGTTGAAGAGCAGGGCCTGTGATTCGAGCACCGCCAAACCCGCCAAGGGTTCGTACGCGTTGAGTTGTAACTGGCCGCTGTGCGCGGCAAGCGTGACGCTGTAGTCATTGCCCATTACGCGGAATGCAACGATGTTCATGACCTCTGGAATAACTGGATTGACTTTTCCTGGCATGATCGATGAACCGGGCTGCAAGGCCGGCAAGTTGATCTCAGCGAGTCCGGCTCGTGGACCAGACGTCAGGAGGATCAAGTCGCTCGAAATCTTCGACAGTTTGATCGCCAGGCTCTTTAACGCGCCCGAATAAACGACAAAGCCTTGCTGATCCCACGTTGCTGACAACATGTCAGTCGCTGGCACGATCGGCTTGCCGGTTATTTTTGCAAGGTGCATCGCGCATTTTTCTGCATAGCCCTTCGGCACGTTGATGCCGGTGCCGATCGCAGTTGCTCCCATGTTGACTGCGTAAAGGTATTTTTCTGAGTCGCGAAGTAACTTAATTTCGTCTTCAAGGCTCGCAGCGAATGCATGAAACTCCTGGCCGACAGTCATCGGTACGGCGTCCTGCATTTCCGTTCGCCCCATTTTGACGATCTCAAGAAACGCGTCGCCTTTTAGACGGAATGAAGCAACAAGCTTCTGCAGTTCTGAAATCAGTTTGTCGTTGCGAAGTAGAAAGGAGACCTTGAGCGCGGTCGGATATGAGTCGTTGGTCGACTGCGACATGTTCAAGTCATCATGAGGTTCAAGAAACTGGTACTCGCCCTTCTTGTGTCCGGTTAGTTCGAGACCGATGTTTGCGAGTACTTCATTCGCATTCATGTTGGTCGAGGTGCCGGCACCACCTTGATACCAGTCCACGAGAAACTGATCGTGATAACGACCGTCGAGAATTGCAGCGCATGCTTTTTCAATTGCGGCCAATCGTTCCGGCTTCATCGCACCAACATCGGTGTTGGCACGCGCCGCCGCGAGTTTGACCATGGCCCATGCTTCGACAAAACCGGGGTAGTGATTAATTAAGACTCCGGAAAGTGGGAAGTTCTCAAGCGCTCGCGCAGTTTGCACACCGTAGTACGCGTCGGCTGGAATCTGCTTTTCACCGAGCAGATCCTTTTCGGTACGCATCTGTTGCGCTGTCGCAATGGGCACAGCGACAAAACAAATAAGGGTAAAAAGGGTTAGTAACTTTTTCATGATTCACCTCACGCCAAAACCGATCGCGTGCGCACGACAGGCCATAGTGCTGGGAGCGCAAGGCGTCCTCGCCTGCCGCTGCTGATTTAAATCCAATTAGCACAGACTCCACACAGGCAGGCGAGGACGCCTGCGCTCCCAGCACTACGAGCTCTGATATTGCCTTACTACTGGTCCTCGTCCTTAAGAACCGGCTGCCACGTCTTATCGGGATTGAAGCGATCGATCTTCTTGGCAAGCTCAAGCGTATTTGGTCCAAGGTCCTTTTGATAGACAACACCATCCTGGCTAACCATAAAGGTCATCACACCTGTCTTCCGGTATTCTGCCGGTGCAGCAATCAATGCAAAGCCACCAATCATCGCGCCATGGACCAGGTAATCGAGTTGACCTAACGGAGCATCCGGACCCTGACCCTTCAGAATCTTGAAGAAGTAGCCGTGATACGGTTCGCTCTTGTTTGAGTAGCCACGCTCGACTGCGTTCGCGACGTTCTCGCCGATTGGTCCATCCCAAGTACCATCGGCGTTCTTCCACGCGAGACCGTCTTGTGTGCCAGGCGTACTGATGATTTTTTGTGCGTATTGATTGACGGTTGAGTTGCCGTGTTTTGTAAGAGCGTATTCGTTTTGTGCTTCGACGTAGCCACGACAAATCTTGATGGCATCAAGTTCGTTCCGGCCAATTCGTCGAATCAAAATTTCCCGCACGCCCGACTTGGCATCGAAGAACCACTTCGTCCCTACCTTCACTACTGGAACTGGGAATGGCCAGTCTTCGTCACCGACTTCAAGAGTTGCGAGTCTCTTTGTTCGCGGATCAACTTTTACGTTCAACTTCTTGCGAGCCTCTGCAGCAAATGCCTTTGCTACTTCAGCGTCGCGTGCGGGCTCTCCCGTACTAATGATGTCCTTACTGTCTGGTCCAAGGATTTTTTCGAGGGCCGGGGCGTCATATTTCTCGGCCGCGTCGATCAATGCATTCGCAGCCTCTTCTGCAGTTGCGAATCCCTCACCCCTGGGAGCGGTTTGCGCGTTTGTTAGTTGCGCGGTGCAAAGCACGAGGAACATTGCAAACGCGGCAACTACACTCAGTGCTACGAATCTCAAGTACAGTGTCGTTGATTTCATGATTGTCCTCTCTTTCATGTTTCACCTACGCAGACTACCTTCTGCGGCCACCGCCGCCACCACCGCGACCACCGCCGCCGCCACCACCGCGACTGCCGCCGCCTCCAAAGCCACCGCCGCCGCCGCCGCGACTACCCATGCTCGACGCACCGCGACTACTGCTAGAGCGCGCACTCGATCCGCTAAAACCTCCGGAGCCTCCACCAAAGCCTCCAGTCCTACCGGAACTGCTTCCGCTACCAATACTCCGGTTTCCAGCACGATCAGCACCGCCGCCTAGACCACTGCTGCCACCTAAACCACTGCTGCCGCGGTTGCCTCCGATGTTTGATCGATCACTCACGCCACCACGGTTTCCAGCGCCACCGCGATCTCCAACTCCACCTCGGTTGTCGCCAACCCCGCCGCGGTTGTTACCTACTCCACCGCGATCTCCAACTCGGTTGTCGCCGACACCACCACGGTTGTTACCTACTCCACCGCGATCACCCACACCACCTCGATCACCAACACCTCCGCGGTTATTTCCGACACCACCTCGATCGCCAACTCCACCGCGGTCACCGACGCCGCCACGCTGGCTTCCAAGGTTGCCGCCTTGACGACCAATGTCGCGTTGTGCGGCTCGTTGACGATTCTGTAACGAGTCACCTCGCGCAGTACCACCAAATCTGTTTGCCGTACCTCGATCACCGTAAGGCGCACCGCCGCGATGGGATGGATTGTGTTGCCACTTGTTTCCACCTTGCACACGATTGCCGCCCTGGATGTTGTTCACGCGATTGCCACCGCTGATGTTGGTGTTACGGTTAAAGTTGTTATTCATGTTGACGTTGACGTCACCGCCACCCCAACCACATCCCCAACCCCAACCACCGCCCCAGGCAGCGCCCATTGCCAAGCCAACACCGAAAGAAATTGCGCTGGCTGCAATGAC
Organism: Blastocatellia bacterium; assembly: GCA_003175865.1. GTDB lineage: Bacteria > Acidobacteriota > Blastocatellia > Pyrinomonadales > Pyrinomonadaceae > PSRF01. The sequence goes on along the minus strand of PSRF01000207.1, from coordinate 5,010 downwards.
TGCTCCGGTGGACGGCGGATAGTAAATCGGCGGATATGGATATGCCGGCGCTCCATACACGACCGTCGGGTTGTATGAAGGCACATAGACAACTTCGGGATTCGATTGTTCAATCACGATCACCTGCTTATTCTCAACCGTCTGCGTTTCGACTTTCTGCTGCTGGTTTGAAGCAAGTGCTCCCGTTCCCTGGGCCTTCGAACGCATGCGTTGAATCGAGTCCATTACATCGCTCTGTTGGGCCAGGAACGCATTGCCGAGATCCGTGGTCCACTGGATGTCGTCCGTCAGACGCTTCACCACGTCAGGTAGTGCCGCCATCGCCTGAACACTGGGGTCCCATGGTTGCTTCTTTACTGCCTCAGCCAGTTTCTTTTGGTCTTTCGCAAGATCTGGGTTCTTCTGCAACCACTGTTGGAGTTGAATCAATTCCAACGGATAGGTAGAAGCAACAAGCGTTTGGCTTAGCATGTTGTCGGGATAAAGCGCTATCGGCGCCACCAGCGAATCAAGTTGATCTGCCGGAATTTTTACTGCTTGCTGCTGATCCTGTCGTGCTGGTCTCACCGCTGACGAAACATTGGCAGGGAGAATGAGCACAACTCCGAGCATCGCAACTAAACAGCGAAGCAAAACTTGCGATCGTTTTGTTCGCAAACTTCTAAGGTTCATGACAAAACCTCCTATCTCAATGCCGGTGTGCTGGGACGGCAGGCTTCTTCCCCGTTTATCCCATTGCGGGCCGACTTCGTTCATGTCCTTGAGTGCTTACGCACTCGTTATTTGACGTGCGCTGCTTCCCAGCTGCGCACGCTTCTTCTTTGTTAGTCAAGAATTCTTCCAATCAAGATCAAAATGTGAACTTCTTCGAGAAGTTGTACCTAAACGAAAACTGGATGCGGTAATCGTCGGAGTGGAAACCATCGAGGAAGTTGTCGCGACGACCCCACTGAAACTCACCACCGAGCATCACGTTCTCGACGGGGTAATACAGCAGGTTGCCCAGTGCGTAATAACCACGATGAAACGCTTCGGGGGTCTGTCCAATCGAGTTGTCGATATCCAACATTGAATATCCCACAGCGCTACTGAACCGCTTGTTCCAGTTGTGATCGAGGAACGCGACCATGCTCCACATCGGCAATGCCACACCCTTGATTGGTCTACGTGGTCCGCCACCAGGATTGAGATCAATGCCAACGTCTACTGGTGCATCGTTCATGTAATTCTGGATGCCATGGCCATAAACGAATGCGAGTCGCGCAGTGTCTCTAGAACCGAGTTTGACGTTAGACGTTAGGTTGATACCGGCACGTGTGGCAGAACCGCCGAGATCAAAGTTGTCCGGAATCGTGTCGACCCACTTTATGCGGCCGAGCATTCCTGCTGCCTGGAAGTACCCCCAATTGCGAGTGAAGCGAACATTGCCAGACAAATCAGGCAAGTCGAATTTAGGTTGAACCCCCTGGAGCTCTATTCGATCTGCAAACCGTCCCTGATCAGCACTGGCACCCGGACGTTCGAGAGCAACGGTGACGGAGTTGCGTCCTTTCAAAGGCATCCAACGAAACTGCACGTTGCGGAAGAACACCATTCCGTTCGGTCCCCAGTACTCAAGTGAGTTTGGAAACACATCGATGTCCATGAACGGACTCCATGTTTGACCAGCTCCGAAGTGGCCCAACTCGCCGTAAGCATGGCGCAAACGGAAAGTTGTCTGGCCAGCATCGACGCCAGTACCGAAGAGTTCGAATTCAAATTGCGTCTTGAGTTCTCCATACTTGGTTGGTGTGGAAGATTTAACTCCAAGTCGGCTTTGACGGACGCCGTAATAAACTTTTCCGTCTGGAGCGAATTGATCTTTGAAAGCAGGAAGTTTTACTGGACGGATTACATCGAACCAGTCCGGGTCGTTCTGCTTGAACTGATAGCCAGCATCGAGCATCGCAAATCCATAGATTTCAAAAGTGCTCTCGCCTTTCTTGTCGTCCTGAGGTTTAGCCGCAGGTGCAGTTGATGAAGCTGGTGCGGTTGCTGCTGATTCCGAATAGGTAGCGTCAACGATCGCAGGGGCTGTGGGTTTAGTCTTCGCTTCTTCTAAAGCGTTGATTTGTCCCTTCAGTTCGAGAACTGTGTTTTCGAGTTGCTGAAGACGTTGCTTCAGTTGTTCTACCTCTGTCGGGGATTGCTTGGCTGGTTCAGTTGTTTGTGCGAATGCGGCCACACAAGTAGCAAGCACAAAAGCAGCCACGGAAAGAGCTCCGTGGACAATCGGCGCCAGGCCGGAGTCAGAATTTCCTCTCATGCACCCTCCTTCGAGACGTGGATGACCTTGAGTTGGCGGTCTTCTTTTTCTGTTTGAATGTAGTCGGGGGGCGGAAGTGGGATAACTGGCAAAACTTACAGGTCTTTACCCGATGGAGTGCGGCGGCCCTCCTTGGAGTGCGACGGTCCGGGGGTCTGCTTTGTTAAGCTATAAGGTTAGGTGAACGAAGTAGCCTGCATAACAAAGCGACGCCGGGCCGTCGCACTCCAAGGAGAAGACCTGTCAGAAGTAACAGTGTCCGTTACGACTATCGATTTAATAGACTGAGTCCGTTCGAACAAGCCCCTCCGTCAGATCCTGAGAGTCTTGTAACGAAACTTATGTCCCAGAGCCGCGGTAGCAGTCTTTCGCCAATTAAGCAGGTCGATGAATACTCATCCAGAGCTCAGGCGCTAAACTGCAAACAATCAACCGCAAGCCATCACATAAATCAAACCAAGCAAATTAGTGACTACGAGTTGGCCCAGGAGATAAACAAGGGTGCGATCTCACGAATCGGTGATCTCTATGAACGGCACAAGCCAAGGGTTTACTTGTTATGTTTGCGTATGACTGGGAATGTCAGTGAAGCAGAGGACCTGACCCAGGAAGTGTTTGTCCAACTGATTGGAAAGGTAGGTTCATTTCGCGGTGAGAGCCAGTTCTCTACGTGGCTACACCGCTTCACGACAAACCAGGTACTGATGTACTTCCGTCGCTCGGCAAGGCGAAAGGAGCGTTTTCCAAACATCCTCGACGAAATAGCGGCCACACCCAGAGTTAAGTATTCAATAGGCGCTCAACTGATGGACCGACTAGCGTTGGACGCCGCTGTCGCCAAGCTGCCATCAGGTTCACGTTCGATTTTTTTGAAGTTTGAAGTCGAAGGCTACAACCACGATGAGATTGCGGGAATGTTTGGTTGCAGCGTGGGAAATTCGAAGTCGCAACTTCACAAAGCGCGAAAGAAGCTTCGAAAACTTCTGAGTCCAGCGTGAATCAAAATGTCAGATAAGCTTCAGCTTGTCGTTACTTGAGCAGTTGAATCTTTGCTAAGGTAACGACAAGCTGAAGCTTATCGGACACTTTTTTTACAACTTGCGGACGCCTAGTAAACGAATGGGGTCGATGCCATAGCTTTCTACGTCAATCGTATTGTTTTTGAGTACTTTGATTTTCGCAGCGTAGATTAGTGCTCCCTCACCTTCCTCTTTGCCCTTACTGTTGGTTTTGAGATCGAGTTGCAGAATTCCAAACGGATAATCGCGAGACCTGTTGTTGACGTACGCCTCGAGAAAACCAACCGGACGATCACCAACTGCATAGATTCGCCGTCCACCCTCAATCTTGTGTGAACGAATTAGCTTAAGGTCATAAAACCCGACGCGACCGGTAAGAGTGATCTTACCGATCGACTTCGCCTTTTCGAGCTGCTTGAGCAAAGCATCAGGTCCACCTTCAATGAGCGCTGCAGCCATTGCTTTGGCCTCGGCATCATTGGTGTAGCTCTTCACATAAATATCAATGTTTGCTTTAGCGCCGGCGCCCACCATTGCCGGGCCAGCACCCGATGGCATATATGCGAGCGCGCCAAACTTCTGACTCTTCGGTTGTTTTTCTTTTTCGTCCTCCTGCGGCGGTACCGCTGGTGCAAGCGATACTCCCAACGCTCCAATGACAAACAGACAAATGGCGCAGAAAATTTTTACTCTCATGCTTCACTCCTTTCGACAAACTCGAGCAACGCAGTGGGCGAAGAAGGATCTACTTCACCGGAGGAGGGTACTTCTTGAACAATTTCGCCATTGCTTTGTTGATGTTCTTATCTACTTTTTGAGGGTCCTTACCAGAACCCAAAGTCTTCGTGGCTGCACCGCGCCAGATTTGTTTCTTGGTGCCCACGTCGTAGATATCGCAGTTCAGAGTTCCGATATGGATGGTTTTGCTTGTCGTGGTGGTGGTTGACATTCCACCCCAGCCGCCCCAGCCACCCCAGCCCCAGTAATCGCCGCCAGTGCTATACGAATTCCATTGTTTCTCAGAATCGACAGCAACCTGGTAAGTAACGTAGAGATCCGGATTGTCTTCGGTTTTTGTTAATCCTTTGGTCACGAGTTGAGCATCGATGGCCCGCATGATCTGGTCATCTAAGATTTGGTTTGGATACTGAGCGTTAGGCACCTTGACCCATTTGTAGGTCTTGTATTTTGAGAAGTTAGTTCCCTGTAGGTAATTGAACTTAATGTCTTGTGCTGAGGCGGTAACCGCCCAAGCGAAGAACAACCCAGCTAACAAGGCAATCTGCGAAATTCTGCTCGCCCTAGACATCTTCACACACCATCCCTTCTGACTTTGGAATTTGTGGCGAGAGGTTAGCGTGAGCGGGAAATAGGGATAACTGTCAGTTTTTACAGGGGAAAGTGATTGTGAATTTTTGATTTTTGATTGCTGATTTCTGATTTGATCTTTGGACTTTAGACTTTGGACTTTGGACTGAACTGTCCAAAGGCAAATCAGCAATCAGCAATCGACAATCAGCAATCCTTCTTTCTGTATCAATTGACAGTAGCGACAGGTCTATCCCGACCTAACACTTAAACGTCGCGTGTTTTCGTTCGGATCCGTTTTTGGAGGTCGAGGAATGCCTTTAAAGCGCAGATTAGAAAACTCTACAGCCTTACTCTTTTTGTAATCATATTTTTTTT
>PSRF01000232.1 GCA_003175865.1 Blastocatellia bacterium | reverse complement strand
TTTTTCAGCAGGCAACAAAGCCTCAAATCATCAACAACTCCGTCAATTATCCGCGCTCATACTTCTAATCTCACTCCTAAGTGCACCCATCTTCGGCATCGCCCAAACTAAAGAACAGGAGAAACGAGGAATCGTAACTCCGTCAACTCCGTCGGCCAGTCCCACTACAGCAAGTAATCCTGGCGATAGACCGCAACTAATTCTTCAGACCGGACACACAAGGTCAGTTAACGCTGTAGCGTTTAGTCCCGACAATCGCTGGCTGGCATCGGGCGGTAAAGACAACGTCATTAAGATTTGGGAACTGGCAACGGGAAACATCTTACGAACTCTTTATGGTCATACGACCAACGTTAATTCCCTCGCCGTCAGCCCTGATGGAAAACTGCTAGCCTCGGGGAGTGGCGACATTAACGATCCTAGAGATCTACGAGCAAACGTCCAAGGGGCCGTCGGCGGCGGTCTGGAAGATAACACTGTAAGAATCTGGAGTGTTCAAACCGGACAACAGTTGATGGTGTTACGCGGGCACGAGTTACCGGTAGCAGCTATCGCTTTTAGTAACGACGGCCATTCGCTAACGAGCGTCAGCGGAGATGTGATCAAGGTTTGGGATGTTTCAGCCGGCACTGAGTTCCGGTCGCAAAAAACACAATATGGACAAAGCGGCATGGAGAAGTTCAGCTCGTTTTCGGTTTTCGGTGGCGGAGGCAAGGAACAGAAACAACAGCAGCAACGCATCAGGAATTTGAAAGAGTCGGCGTCGAAAATCGCAGTTAGTTCGAACGGGCAAATTGCCGCTGTGGGCCAACCTGATAAAGCAGTAAAACTCTATGACGCACAAAGTGGCCGTGAAGTACGAGAGCTGTCATTCAAGGCGACTCCCGAAGCTGAAAACTCTAGTCTTGCATTTAGCGCTGATGCACGTCTGGTTGCTTTTGCAAAGACTGCCGACACAGTAACCGTCCAGGAAACGTCGACAGGGCGTGAGCTCTTTAGTGTTAACACTGGCCCAAGCAAATCTCCACAGCGCGTGCAATTCAGCTCTGACGGACGATTCATGATCACCGCGTCGGACAACGCTTCGGGCGCCACACTCAAGTTGTGGGACGCGGCGACCGGACAACTGATACGTGATCTCAGGACGAACGGAGATCAACTCTTAGCTCCTCGAGTGCTTTCGTTCAATCGCGACACCAGTCAAATCGCCGTAGTCACGCGCGGATCGAAAGTAATTAGAATCTTTGAGTCTTCAACAGGTAAAGAATTGACCACGCTGCAAACTGGTACGACGGTCGACGTGACTCCAGCCGAGCGTGCAGCGTTCATTAAGACCATCGATTCTAAAACTATGGCCACACTTCAGAAACGAGACATCACGACGCCGGAAGAAATTATCGACGCCGTCGACGCGATGGCTGCTTTCGCCAGCGAAAAGCCTCTGGCTGGATCGGCAGTAAGTTTCAGCACTGACGGCCGCTTTCTGATTTCGAATCACATGCTTCTGAAAAATTTGAAGTCGGAAGTGTGGGACATAACAGCGGGAATGTTAGTGAGTGACAACAATAACGCCTCGCTAGTAAACCGGGGCAAACCTTTCTTTAGTCCCGACGGACGCTTTCGAGCAGCTCCATTCCTCCCACCGGTTGGCTTCCGCAGACCTTCCGCGGGCGAAATGATGCTTCCGATGAGCAAAGCCTTTAAAGATGTATACAAACAGAAAATAGATCTCTTCGACGGTAATTCTGACAAACGCTTGCGTGAGTTAGAAGGTGGCAATGCGTCGGAAATGGGAATCGTTCCGGCTTCGGGTTTTAGTTTTGACAGCAAGCTCATTGCGATGACGGGCTTCGAAAAGAAAGCGCGATCCCTACTCATTTACGAGACTGAAACTGGTCGTAAGGTTAATAGTTTTGAATTGAACGAGGACGATCAGAGTGGTGCGGTGACAACTCTTTGTCTAAGTGCGGATGAACATCTGCTCGCTGCAGTATACACAACGAAGATCGACGTTCTTGAAGTTTCGTCAGGAAGAGTAATACGAACCTTGCCACACGCTGGTCGAATAGTGTCGCTGAGCTTTAGTCCGGATGGACGTTTTCTTGTGGCTCTCGGGGAGAACAACGAAATGTATCTCTGGGATGCTTCGTCGGGTGAAAAACTCGCAACGCTTGTAAATCTCGGCAGTGCACTCAAAAGTCGAGGCAACGATTGGTTGGTTGTTACTCCCGATGGTTTATTCGACGGCTCACCAGCGGCGTGGAAGCAAATGCTCTGGGAGTTTGGCGACAACACTTTTGATGTCACGCCAGCGGAAACCTTCTTCAACGAGTTTTACTATCCTGGATTGCTTGCAGAACTGATGAGAGGGAAGAAACCGCGTGCGCCAAAGAACATCGCGCAACTTGATCGTCGTCAACCCGAACTAAAAATAGTTACGCAGAGCGGAGCGAATACTTCTGAGCAAAAGCTTACTTTGAAGATCGAGGTAACTGAGAAACCCTCTGACACAGCTCACGCCTCAGGGAGTGGTGCTCGCGATGTGCGTCTATTCCGTAATGGCTCACTCGTAAAAGTTTGGCGTGGTGATGTGTTGAAAGGACAAACATCGACAACGCTTGAGGCGAACGTCACGATCGTCGCCGGAGAGAATCAGTTCACTGCTTACGCGTTCAATCATGACAACGTGAAAAGCAAGGACGCTACCCTGAGTCTGGTTGGCGCGACTAGTCTCAAGCGAGACGGAACCGCTTACGTTTTGTCGATCGGAGTGAACGCTTATTCAAACGAGCAATTCAATCTAACATATGCGGTTGCGGATGCATCCGCGTTTGGCGAAGAGATACAGCGCGCACAACAGCAGATTGCGACTTATAAGCACATCGAAGTCGCATCGCTGCTGGATGCGCAGGCGACAAAAGCAAACATATTGCTGGCGTTGAAAATACTCGCCGGTACAGTAGAAGCTCCGCCAACGGATGCACCTGCCGCACTGCAAAAACTGAAAGCAACACAGCCTGAAGATGCGCTTTTCATTTACTTTGCGGGTCACGGAACCGCTCAGAACCAACGATTCTATTTACTGCCTCGCGACCTTGGTTATACGGGCCAGCGGAATGCCCTTGACCTTGCAGGACTGCAACTGATCCTCGACCACGGAATCTCGGATGAAGATCTAGAGCGTGCAGTTGAAGGGCTGGATGCTGACAAACTGCTGATGATTATCGATGCCTGCAATTCCGGGCAGGCACTTGAAGCTGAGGAGCAGAGACGTGGTCCAATGAACTCCAAGGGGTTGGCCCAACTGGCCTATGAGAAAGGGATGTATATCTTGACCGCGGCGCAGAGTTACCAGGCAGCGCAGGAAGTGTCAGAGCTGGGCCATGGTCTATTAACTTACGCGCTCGTTGAGGAAGGACTGAAGAAGGCTGCGGCAGACACTGAACCTAAAGATGGTGAAGTGTGGGTACGGGAATGGTTCGACTACGCGAGCACGCGCGTACCCAACATCCAACTCGAGAGATTGAAGAAGGCGCGTGGACTGGGCGTGAATCTCTCCTTTGTGGAAGGCGATACAAGCATGGCTGGTTACGAAAAGGTGGCCGGCGACGAAAAGATGGCGGGTGCAGAGCGGCTACTTACGCAAACGCCTCGAGTTTTTTACCGGCGCGAACCAGAGGTGACACCATTGATCGTTGCAAGAACAGTGAAGTAAATGCGATCAGAACAGGAGCGAGCGACTGAACGCAACTCTTTATCCATAGCCTGCGGAGCAGGCTAAAGCATAAAGCCTGGGGGCGTAAGCCCCAGGTCGGCTGGTTTTCAAATGAAGAGCCTGCGAAGCGGGCGAAAGTCGAGCTAAAAAGGCTGTCGCCCGTTTCACGGGCTAAACATCGTTGTTGTCTATTCAGAGGCCTGGGGCTCGCGCCCCAGGCTTTATGCGATCGCCTGCTTCGCAGGCTGCGAAACAAATTGTTGTTGTCGATCGCTGTTCTGACCGCAAGCTTAAGGCCCGGAGCCGAAGCTCCGGGCCATTCTGTATTGATGTTAGAAACTTAAGCTGCCTTTCCAACCTCCCGCGAAAGCTTCGCTCCCAGAATCTCTGTTCTTTCTATGGAAGGCGGCTCTGCCAGAAGCTCCGGCGCGTTGGCCATCAATGCTTTCGCAATTGGCCCATTGAGGTGCGTTTGTCTTCCCGCCTCATCGGCAAACGCATCGAAGATCGCGAACGTGGTCGGTCCCAGTCGCAGCGCGAACCACAGCAGAGTGGTCGGCTCCTGATTTGCCATTTGAAGACCCTGGTTCAGGAAAGCGGCAACCTCTTCCTCTTTTCCAGGCTTCGCCTCAAGTCTCACAAACAATCCAAGTGACGGCATTTTCAATTCTCCTTTTGAACTCATTTCCAATTCTCCTTAGGCCGCGCTACTCCTTGGAGTGCGGTGACCTGTCACCGCTTTGTTAAATCTAGTCTCCGAGTACAGCCATGTTGGAGAGGCTACGCCCAATGATCGATTCATGCTAGAGGCAAGAACGCCATATTTGATATCATTTTTGCCATGAAGATAAATGTTCTTGTTTTGGATGATGTTTTTGACCTGGGACTGTCGGCCGTGCTGGACGCGTTCCAAACTGCGAATGAACTGATTGGGATGTCGGAGCTTGCAGTGCCTCGTTTCGAGGTGAAGATCGCCGCGGTCCGCAAGGCGGTCAAGACGTCGCAAGGTTTGACGGTGCCTGTAAACGGAACGGGCTGGCGCTCGCCAGATTGTGTGGTGGTTCCGGCAATTGGATTCAAGATGCCTGGTCCATTGGAGAATGCACTTTCGAGGCCGGACATGAAAGATGCAGGCGCAACGCTCCGGCAGTGGGCTCGCCGCGACACGACGATGACCGCAGCCTGCATTGGAACCTTTGTAATGGCCGAGTCCGGGCTACTTGATTATCAGCGTGCGACGACGACATGGTGGCTGTCGCCAATGTTTCGCCAGCGTTACCCGAACGTATCGCTCGATGAATCAAACATGATTGTACATTCGGGTCGTTTCGTGACCGCGGGAGCTGCACTAAGTCACATGGACCTTGCGTTGTGGATCATTCGTAGTGCTAGCCCGCAGCTCGCGTCTCTAACGGCGAAGTACCTCATCGTCGACACGCGGCCAGCGCAGTCGGCTTATGCGTTGACTGATCACCTGGTCCACTCTGATGCCATTGTCCAGCGTTTCGAAGACTGGGCTCGCAAGAGATTGAAACAGGGATTCTCATTAGACGATGCGGCCAGAGCAGTTGGATCGAGCAAGCGCACACTTGCGCGTCGCATGCAAGCGGTGCTGGGAAAGTCGCCACTATCTTATTTCCAAACCTTGCGGGTGGAGCGTGCGGTCCATCTGCTGAAAACGAGTAGCGCCAGCGTCGACGAGATTGCTGAGCGTGTCGGTTACACGGAAGGTTCGATCCTGAGAATGCTACTGCGCCGGCGTCTCGGCGTCGGCATCAAAGAGATCAGACGGTCTACCTGAAGGCTAATCGGCATGCGTCCACATCGCTCTTAGGCATATCGGACACACTGTCACTTAATCTTCTTCCCATTCGTCTGCCTCGGCTCCGCCCTTAGGTCAGCTCACTAAACACTGGCCCACTACGCCGCCACGCTTCGGCTTCGCCGGCTGTTGTGAGGATGTGGCTCCGCCCTTCCGTCAGCTCACCAAAATACCAGGCGGCTACGCCGCTCTACGCCCCAAACTTCGACCTTCGCCACCTGATTCGATCGACATCCATCAACAACGGTTCATCCTCAATCGGACATCCTTGCCAAATGCGTGCGCTAGACCACCGGTAATCAATGGCGCGTTCCACCATCCCTGCTCGAACCGGATTATTGTGAATGTAATTTACTTTTTGCATGAAGAGTCCTTCACTGAAGATTGGAAATACATTCTTCTCTTTTTGCCAGAGTGAGTAGCGGTAGTTACGATCTCTTGTTTGGTGCTGAAGTTTCGCGAGAGACGTGCTGTAGTTTTGGTTCTTCAAATAATCAATCACACGTCGAGCCGTAATCCCTTTCACAACTCGAAGCACTTCCGAAGTTGGCTTTGGCTGATCAGTAACCAAGTGTAGGTGATCGGGCATGACGACGTAAGCGAACAGCAACAGTCCGGCAGACCTGCGTGCTTCGTCAATCGCATTGCAGATAACACTCTTGATTTCATCCTTGCGAAACACCGGAAGACGATTTTTGGTGTTGAGTGTAATGAAGAGGGCTTGTGAATCACGTGAGATCTGAAAATCGTGAGGCATTGGAACACTTCCTTTTTGAGTGAGGTGGAAAAACTTGGAAAGAGTAATACCAACTTAGTTTTCAGTAAAGAGGGGCGCAGCCCAAAGGATTAGGGCAGGTGACGGAAGGGCAAAGCCGCTTCCTCACAACAGGCGGCAGAGCCGTAGATTGGTAACCAGGTGACTGCGACAACTCATTTTTACCGTTGGGTCTTTCACGAATTGATAGTTCATCACTTCGGCTCATTCATAGCTGACGCCTTCGACTCCTTCATAGCTCACGGCTTCGGCTTCGCCGCCTGTTGTGAGGATGGGCTTTGCCCTTCCGCCACATCACCCTAAGAACTTAGCGTCTGCGCCCGCTACTGATCCGCATGCCTCAGTCCGATACTAGCCGGATCCTTTCCGCCAGTAGTAAGATTTGACGTCCCGACTCAAGAACAATAAACAGTAAAGGAGAT
>PSRF01000131.1 GCA_003175865.1 Blastocatellia bacterium | reverse complement strand
CGTCGAAGACGCCTTGCCGATACTTACAAAGAACTCTTAACACATTCCGACATAACTCTTCCCGAAGTTCAATCCGGAGCAGAACCAGTTTGGCATTTGTTCGTTGTGCGAGTTTCTGATCGTGAACGCCTGCAGACACAACTTAAAGAAGCGGGAATTGCAACAGGCGTGCATTATCCGATCCCTCTTCATCTTCAACCTGCTTACGAAGGCATTCAGTTGAGAGCGCCACTACCTGTTACCGAGAAGACTGCTCAAACAGTAGTAAGCCTACCGATGTATCCTGAATTGAAACCAGAGCAGATGGAATCAATCTGTAATGCTGTGGCGGGCGCATTTGACATGGCGTCGAGATAGCAGGAATCCCTTCGCGTTATGGCCTCTCAGCAAGTAATCGCGGACCCACCTGCGGCCACGATGTCCCGGCGGCTCCAGTCTGTAATCCGTCTAGTCGTTGCCGCGATTGTCTTCACCGGTGTGTGCTGCGCATGGATTGGGTTGTTGCTACTTTTTGCTCCCTTCGTTTTGATTGTCACAGTTATTGAACTCGCGCTGGGCGCAACCAAGCGACAAGACTTAGCCACACCAGAGGCAATTCCAAGATCGAGTTCCGGACCGCTGCTTTTTGATCGGCGGTCAGATGTCTCAAAACTCTACGGCTGCAACACACGCAACGTGCGGTACCGTTGGACTCTCTTTTCGAAAAGACTTGCAACCCTGGAACCCAAGTCAAAACATCTGAAGGCCATCGACTTTGGCGCGGGCTCGCTACGTGATAGTTACGAACTCGCGAAGTTGGGATTTGACACAGTTGCTTTTGATCTAAACAGAGAAAGATCGCAGCAGTACTTCGACTCCTACGACTGGACCAAAGTCGACAAGCTTCCATCATTACAAACTGGTGCACTGCGACATCTCGTAGAAAACAATGAAGGAGAATCAATTCAACTAATCCTGGCTTTTGATGTCATCGAACACTTAGAGGATCCTGCGTCGTACGTCGCAGCCTTTAGAAGATTGTTGAACGATGGCGGATGGCTTTTCACAATCGTTCCTAACCGAAGGAGTCTTTTCGAGAGAAGTTTTAAACGCACGTTCAAACGACAGCAGGCAGCGGGTATTCCCACGGAACCAGGTGTTCCACACATCCAATTCAAATCACCCGAGGAGTGGGATCAATTTTTTGCGGCGAACGGTTTTGAGATCGTTGACCGCGACATGGCCATCGGACATTTCGTGAACGATTGGTGGAACGGCTTTCTTTCAGTGCCGCTCAGAACATTCGTTTTCCCGGTCCTGGAAGTCGCCGCCTTCCGTACAAAACAATCTATCAATGTTGCCCGACTCGAACAGCTGCTTTGTCCCCAATGGTTGATGGAGCGAGTTGACGTGCTCGACAGTTGGATGAAACCGTTAACGAAGTCTCGCTTTGGTTGGAATCTCATCGTCGCCGAAAAAAAGACTACGTGAAAGGTTGTTAATTCCCAGCACGCCTAATACTAATGCGCATTCTCGTTCTCGACACTCACTATCAGGAAGCACTGAATCAGGTCTACACAGCCACACCAGAGTTCGAGTCACAATCGTCTGATAAACAACTGAAGCTAATTTATAACTCCGGTTTTGGCAGAGCAGATTCCTTGACGGTTAACCTCAGGAACGCGGGATGCGAAGCTGCACAGTTCGTTGTTAACGCTTTGCCAGTACAGTTGCGCTGGGCACGAGAAAACGGGCTCAGTGATGTTGGACCAATGCCTGAAAGCAAGCTTCGTCACTTGTGGCGTCGAGCTGAGTGGCGTTTCGGCTTACGGACGAATACACCTGGAATTAACGTCGCGGAGTGGGAAATGGAAATTGTTCGCGCGCAGGTGCGGAGCTTTGGCCCTGAAGTGATTTTCATTTGTGATGTTCTGTACTACCCGGCACGTTTTCATTTAGAACTGAAACAAATGGCGCGTTTGCTCGTCGGTGAGATGGCCTATCCGATACCACCTGGTCTGGAGATTAAGCCTTTCGATCTCATCGTCAGTGCCGCACCTCACTATGTAACTAGAATCCGGGAAGCAGGCGTCAATTCTGAACTCTTACGTTTGGGATTCGAAGAATCGATTCTTGAGCACCTGGATCCGACTTCGAGAGATACCGAAGTAGCTTTCGTTGGATCGGTGGGAAAAAGTCATACACAACGATTAGAGTTGTTGGAGGAGCTAAGTCGGCGCGTCCCGTTATCAATCTGGGGAACGGGGGCCGATAGTCTACGCGCTGATTCACCTCTGCGTGCGAAGATGCATGGATCGCTCTGGGGCTACGACATGTACAGGCAATTGCAGCGATCAAAGATTGCGCTAAACATTCATATCGATATGGCGGAGAAGTTCGCGGCGAACATGCGGCTGTATGAAGCAACAGGAGTGGGCACGATGCTGGTGACTGACTGGAAGCAAAACCTCGGCGATCTTTTTGAAGATCGCAAGGAAGTCGTGGCCTATAGATCGATCGACGAATGCGCAGATTTGATAACCTATTATCTCGAGCACGACGAAGAACGAGAAGCAATTGCACGAGCTGGCCAGCGACGTACGCTTGGTGATCATACTTACAGGCAAAGAATGCACGAGCTGGTTGAAATTCTTGATAGTTATCTCAGGCTAAGCAGTGAAAGCGATCGCCGCGTGTCTGGAAACAGCGCCTAAACGAGACCAGTAGAGAGGAATTATGTCCACCGTTCTTACTGCAGCTTCACGCTTAAAGGGTTCAGTCGGAAAAGCAGCGTGGAATATCGTCAGACGAAAACGGCTAGCCTCCTATTTAAAGTCGGATCGCCGTCCATGGCGTGAGGGCTACTATGAATATCGAGAACAGTGTTTGAGTGAAGCTATAGTCAACGAATCACTCTTGAATGTATTGGAGAACGGTCAATCATTGCCACAAGGTTACGCACACCGGCTTGACGCGAGGCTTATCGAAATTCCATGGGTGCTAGCTCGCTTCAGAAAATTGAACAGTGAACGCTTTCTCGATGCAGGCTCTGCGATGAATTATGATTTTGTTTTGACCTCACCCGCATTGGAGAACAAGCGCGTTACAATCATTACTCTCGCGCCTGAGGGTAGTGCATTTTGGCAATTGGGAGTTTCGTACGTGTTTGGCGACTTACGAGACCTGGATTTCCGCGATAATCGGTTCGATGCTGTAGCGTGTATCTCCACTATTGAGCACATAGGCATGGACAATACGATGTATGCAGACGATGTCGCTCTCGCGCGACGTAGCAATCCAAACGAGTTTGTGCAGGCGGTAGAAGAGTTGCGTCGTGTACTAAAGCCGACAGGCTCTCTTTACATCACCTTTCCGTACGGCAAATATGAAAACCATGGATGGTTTCAACAATTCGACTCCGAGTTAGTGGATACACTCGTTGATGCTTTCGCTCCATCGAGATCGTCCGAATCAATCTTTCAGTACCACTCGGATGGTTGGCAACTGAGTGATCGAAAATCAGCAGCTCAATGTGAGTTTTTTGATGTGCACGAGTCGAAGTACGGCAACCCGAAATCGACCATCGAATATCCTCCGGATTTTCCGGCTGGCGAGCGGGCACTCGCGTGCCTGGAACTGATTAAGTGAAATAGTTTTCGTTGAAATCATAGAGCGTTTACACCATCGAAGATGAGCGGGTATATTTCGATTTCCCATTTTCCACGGTGATTCATTGGTCAAACAGTTTGATTGATCTCTAGAACCGGTTTGGACAGGCTCGTTTTCGTATCTAATTCATGAGCGCCTCATTAAAGTCATTAGTAAATCCAACGAGTCGGCGTAGACTGCGCAGCTTTCAACAACGATTACTGTCTCTAAAAGAGTCTCTGATCTGGGGAGGCAAAAATCGAGAAAAGGCCCTGCTGTGGTTAACAGGCCGGTACTATCGCAGTAGATATCGTAGAGAATGGGAATTGGATCCAGAAGAGCCACACTTTTTTTCTCAACGCATCGGGTTCTTCGAATTTGGTTTCGGTCAAGAGCGAATTGGTCCTTACGGTTTCTTCCGTGGCTTTTTCGGATCGGAGATGCTGTTACCAGGCGACGAGCTCCTGGATATTGGATGTGGTGATGGGTTTTTCACGAGAAGATTTTTTAGCGAACGCTGTACTCACGTGGACGCAGTCGACATTGAACCCAGCGCAATTGCGGCCGCACAAGAATATAACTCTGCAGCAAATATAACGTATCATTTGTTGGACGCCGTCAACGAACCTTTTCCGAAGGATCAGTATGACGTCGTAGTATGGGATGGCGCTCTTGGTCATTTCGAACAACAAACGACGAGCAATGTTCTAAAGAAGATCCAATCCGTGCTAACTCCAGAAGGTGTCTTCATTGGCTCTGAGTCACTGGGTGTCGAGGGTTCTGATCACTTACAGTTTTTCGAATCGCTTGACGATCTGAATGCCCTTTTCAGTCCTTTTTTCCGACATGTTGAGCTTCGTTCGGTCACCTACAAAACCGGCATCGGTCGAGGCGCTTTCGTTCGGCGCGAAGCCTATTGGCGCTGCTCAAACGACGCAGCACGGCTTGAGACCTGTCGTTGGCGAGATTACGGCGACCGAAATTCCGAGCCCCGTGGTGGGAGCGAAGCACCAAGGAGTAAGGATCAATCCGCCGGCTAGAAATTTCTATTTGATATGAACTCAACTGTTACTCCAAACTCAATTGAGGGCTTCGAGAGGGTTGCGTACGATGGTCTGACGTACGCCGAAATTATTTGGGCCAACGCTAATGTGAGCACAACCACTTTCTTCTCGCCGGCTGACGCCTCTTTCCAGTTTGGACTGCTGGCACACGCCGCAGGTTTTGTGGAACCGCCACACTATCACAAACCAATCTCTCGAACGATCAGTGATTTGCCGCAGATGTTGGTGGTGCAACGCGGCGTTGTGGCGGTGCAGTTATTCAGCGACAACGGAGAGCTTTTAAGGGAAATCGTTTTGAACGCTGGAGATGCGATTGTCCTTGTTCACGGTGTACATGCCATTCGCGTTATCGAAGACATGCAATGCATCAGCGTCAAACAAGGTCCGTTTTTGGGTGAAGAGAACGACAAGATAAATGTCGAGGTCAGACGGCAAAATGATTGAAGTCTTTGAACCAACGATCGGGGAAGACGAAATTCAGGCTGTTACCGAAGCACTGCGGCGCGGTGAAATTTCAGGGTCCTTCGGTGAATCGATTCCTCATTTTGAGCAGGAATTCGCCGATTATGTCGGTTGTGATTACGGTGTTGCTGTCAGTAGTGGATCAACTGCATTGCACATCGCAGTGACAGCGGCACAATTGCAACCGGGCGATGAGGTCCTTGTCAGCGCAAGCACGAATATCGCAACTGCTCTGGCTGTCCTTCATAACGGAGCCGTACCGGTACCAATAGATTCGGAAAAAACAACATGGAATCTGAATCTCGATCTTATTGAAGGGTTACTTACTGAAAAGACTCGCGCCATAATCCCGGTCCATCTTTACGGACATCCCGTTGACATGGATCGTCTAATGGAGATTGCAGCTCGTCACGATTTAATCGTGATTGAAGATTGCGCTGAATCGCACGGTGCTACGTGTCGCGATCGCATGACTGGCAGCTTCGGTCACATGGGATGTTTCAGCTTCTATGCGAACAAAGTAATAACAACCGGCGAGGGAGGTATGGTTACTACAAACGATAAGAACCTCGCCGAACGTTTACGCTTGTTGCGTAACCTGGCGTTCACCAAGCCCAGATTTCGCCATGAGATTGCCGGTTATAACTTTCGTATGACTGGCATGCAGGCCGCCATGGGTCTGGTACAAACTCGCAAGATCGAACACATCATCGCGCAGAAACGACGCGTCGCCCACACCTACAATGAATTGCTCCACGACGCCCAAGGGCTGCAGTTGCCAGCGGAAGCTGAGTGGGCCAGAAATATCTACTGGATGTACGGGGTGGTAGTGCAACCAGAGTTTGGCATCACCCGTGATGAACTCATGCAGTGGCTAACCAAATCAGGAATTGATACGCGTACTTTCTTTTGTCCAATGAATCAGCAGCCTTGTTTGCAATCTTTGAAAGGCTTTCGCGATGTTCCGTGTCCGGTAGCGGATGGCCTTTGGGAAAACGGCCTTTACCTTCCATCAACTTATACATTGTCCAAAGAGACTCTTGAGCGGATCGCCGAGACGGTTTTGTTGGCGGCAAGCGAAAGTAAGAAGGCCGCCGCAATTTCATAACGTGCTCTTAACTCGGGTGCCTAATCGACTCTCGACATTTCCTGAATCTCCGAGTTGGATAAATTGCCGGTCTTCTTCATACACTCCACAGGTTTGCGTTCACAGTGAGGATTGCTGATGTCATCTTATGTCGGCAGACATGCCGCGCTCTATGACACGTTCTATAGCGATAAGCCGTACGACAATGAAGCGGCATTCGTCCATCACTGCCTAACTCGATTCGGGCTAAAAGATACAAAGCGACTCCTCGAAGTAGCTTGCGGTACTGGCTCTCACGCATTTGCTCTGGAGCGATACGGTTACCAGATCACTGCAACTGATTATTCCGAGGACATGATCGAAGTTGCTAGAAGCAAGGCCGTTGAGAAGAAGTCGACTGTCACGTTCAGTCAAGCGGACATGACCAACCTCGATAATGTCGAAGGGACATTCGACGCCGCAATCTCTCTTTTTGATTCAATCGGGTATGTCCAGACCAATGAACGCCTGACGCAAACATTCAATCAGGTCAGGCAACGGCTAAATCCAGGCGGCGTGTTCGTCTTTGAATTCTGGCACGCCGCGGCGATGATTCCGCACCATGATGCGTTGCGGATTCGGAGGTGGACTACTGAGGAAGGAACATTGCTTCGCGTTTCAAAAACATCGCTCAATGTTGCTCGTCAAATCAGTGAAGTCCATTACACGATCTATGAGCTAAGCAAAGACGGGACCTACAAGTGTTTTGAAGAAACTCAATCAAACAGGTATTTCCTTCTCCAGGAAATGTCTTACATCATTACGAGTTGCGGCTTCGAACCAGTCACGTGGTTCGCTGGTTTTACCGAATCCGAATTAATTAACGAAGAAACCTGGCACATAGTCGCAGTCGCACGCACGTCCTCCACTCAAAAGCGGATATGAAAGTTGGTGTTTTCGTAGAAGAAGGACTGCCCCAAACTGGCGGCGGGTACACGATTCAGGGCGATCTGTTTCAGGCTCTTGTCGAACACGCGCAGGAAACAAACCACGAATTTGTTGTCTTCAGTCGTAAGCACACAGAAATCGCACCGCTTCTAAAAGATTCTCCTGTGAAAACGATGAGTTTTCCGGGCACGCTTACTCAGCGTTTGTTTTCAAACGTCAGCCGAGGCATCAAAGCCCGCCGGAAACATCGCAAACGACAGACTCGCTTTGAAGAAGTCGCTGCTGCGAACGACATCGAGTTCATTTGGTTTGTCGGAGCTGAAGCTATGCAGGTTGATTTGCCGTACATGGCAATCGTTTGGGATCTCCAGCACCGACTGCAGCCATGGTTTCCTGAAGTCAGCGTTGGTGGAAGCTGGGCTCATCGCGAGAATTTCTATTCAGAGTTTCTACGTCGAGCAACTTTCATCATCGCTGGGACAACAGCAGGCGCTGAAGAGATCAAACGGTTCTATCAAGTTCCGCCTGAGCGCATCCAGATACTTCCTCATCCGACTCCTACTTTCGCCCTATACCCAACAGATGGAACTCCGGACGTGCTCAAAAAGTTTTCTTTGCCGCCAAACTACTTGTTCTACCCCGCACAGTTTTGGGCCCATAAGAATCACAGTACGCTGCTTTCAGCACTTGAGATACTGAAAAAGGAAAACTCGCTGGAAGTGCCACTGGTCCTGGTTGGTTCAGACAAAGGCAATCGCGAATATCTCACACGTTTGGTGCGACAAATGGATCTCACTGAACAGGTCCATTTTGTCGGCTTCGTTGCGCAAGAAGATCTCTTGCAGCTTTATCGCCATGCCCTCGCGCTGACGTACGTTTCCTATTTCGGGCCCGAAAACTTGCCCCCCCTCGAAGCGTTCGCACTTGGTTGCCCCGTAATAGCGGCAGCGGTTTCTGGATCAGAAGAACAGCTTGGCAACTCCGCTTTACTTGTAAATCCAAAAGATGCGCACGCAATTGCCAGGGCCATCGCAGAGCTACATCAAAATGCTGACCTGCGTGCGACTTTGATTGCGAAGGGCAAGACGAAAGCGACGAGTTGGACCGCTACTCATTTCGTTCGAGGTGTCTTCTCGATTCTTGATAGTTTTGAAGTTGTGCGTCGCTGTTGGGATAAATAAGGCTAGACTGGGTGCAATTTGTCATATATCCGGCTATGATCAGCGGCCCGACACCGCCTGATCAGTTGAAACCACAAAAAATTAAATGACCAAAAAGCGCGCGTTGATAACCGGAATAACGGGCCAGGATGGCTCTTTCTTAACCGAACTGCTCTTAAGTAAGAACTATGAAGTCTATGGGATCATCCGACGCTCGTCTTCATTCAATACTCAACGAATTGATCACATCTACCAGGACCCGCACAAAGAAGATACAGGGTTATTCCTGATTCATGGGGATCTGAACGATTCCAGTTCCCTCAATACCATTCTTCGTCAAACGCACCCGGATGAAATCTATAATCTCGGCGCTCAATCTCACGTTAGAGTCAGCTTCGATGTGCCGGAGTACACGGCGGATGTAACTGGCGTCGGTGCTATTCGCATTCTCGAAGC
>PSRF01000358.1 GCA_003175865.1 Blastocatellia bacterium | reverse complement strand
CATCCGCTTACGATGCCCGGCGCGATCACCCTCAAGACTCCAATTGAGGATCTTCACACTTTCAAGATTGCCCGACTGGGACCAATCCTTGCTCGCAAGCTAGCGGCAGCTCTCGCTTCTCATAACAACAAGACCCAAATCAGTGACGTGACTGTGGAAGATTTGCTCAATTACCTGCCATTCCGCTACGAAGATCGATCGCATCTGACAACGATAAAGGACTTGACCGACGGTATGGAGGCGTCTCTTGAACTTGAAGTAAAAATAGCTGGCGGTTACGAGGTGAGAAACAAGCGCGCCGCATATTCAAAATCTCGATTGTTTATTTTCGAAGTGTCGTCGGTTGACCTCGGGAGAACCGGCAGGCCTGTTGTCGTTTGGTGGTTTGTCTCCGGAAGTCATGCATACGACATCGTCAAGTACTACACGAAAAAACTGGAACGTGGAGCAAGGTTCATAACCTTTGGTCGCTGGGATTGGGACAAACGACGAGGCACGTACGCACTGCGTTTGCATAGACCTGCTGACGAGCTCGAGTTGCTAAACGTTTCTTCAAAGGAAGCACCCGGAATAGATTCTGAGGACGATCAACTTGAAGACGACGTTTCTGACCCTGCTCTCGCAGCTATTCACGTAGGCAGACGTGTCCCGGTCTATCGCAAACTAGGTGGATTCAACTCCAAACATATTCGCGAAATAATGCATGCGACCCTCACTCAGCTTGATCCCAAATCGATCAGCGAAACCCTGCCTACTGATCTTCGTCAGCGGAATTATTTGATTGGTCGCGAGCAAGCGTTGCGCGAAATTCATTTTCCACCACCTAAAGTTTCGATGGCGGACTATGAAAGATGGCGCAGTTCTGCTCATATTCGGTTGATATTCGAAGACTTCTTCTGGCTAACGTTTGCTGTTGGTCTAAAACGTGGTCGTCGCGTCAAAGAGAAGAAACCCGGCACAATTCGCATCGATAAAATTGTTACCGACAGAATCGCTTCAGTTCTCCCTTTTAAGTTAACTCGCGCGCAACGTCACGTGGTTGCTGAAATTTTCAACGACTTGAAATCTGCTGCCCCAATGAATCGGCTGCTGCAAGGAGACGTTGGCAGTGGCAAGACTGTGGTAGCGCTCATTGCGATGATGGCAGCGATGGAAAGTGGCTACCAAACAGCGCTGATGGCGCCGACCGAGATCCTCGCCGAACAACACGCGCGAAATATAAAGCGACTGCTAGCGAAGACTCCATATCGCGTTGAGTTGCTGACCGGATCGCTGCGAGCCTCAGAAAAACGAGCGTTACAGGCAGAGCTTCAATCAGGAGAAATCAACGCATGCATTGGAACTCATGCTTTGATTCAGGATGCAGTCGCATTCGATCGACTTGGTCTGGCCGTAGTCGACGAGCAGCATCGATTTGGAGTAATGCAGCGCGCGGAACTGCGAAATCGTGGTTTAAATCCAGATGTCTTAGTGATGACGGCAACTCCGATCCCACGCTCACTCGCAATGACTGTTTACGGTGATCTCGATGTTTCAATCATTGACGAACTACCACCTGGCCGCACACCTATTGAGACAAGAGTCTTTGGTGAAGATCAGCGACAGGAAGTGAAGCGAATCATCTCGCGAGAAGTGCGCGAGGGCCGACAAGTCTATGTTGTTTATCCATTAGTCGAAGAGTCGGAGAAGATGGACCTGCGAGATGCCACTCGCAGGTATGAGTACCTGCGAGACACAGTCTTTCCCAAGTTTTCTGTAGGCCTGTTGCATGGGAAGATGAAACCCAATCAGAAAGAGTCAGTGATGAAAGCTTTCGTTGCGGGCGACATTCAGATTCTGGTTTCGACGACGGTCGTTGAGGTTGGTGTCGACGTGCCAAACGCATCGGTGATGGTGGTCGAACATGCAGAACGATTTGGTCTATCGCAATTGCATCAACTGCGTGGACGTGTTGGGCGTGGTGCAGAAAAGAGTTTTTGTTTGTTGTTGTCGAGTGAGAAGAAGACGGTGGTTGCCGAAGAACGCCTGGGCATCATGGCGAAGACGAACAACGGGTTTGTCATTGCCGAAAAAGATCTCGAGTTACGTGGCCCGGGCGAAATTCTGGGAACAAAGCAATCTGGATTGCCTGAGTTTCGTGTCGGAAATCTCGTACGCGATCAGCAAATACTCGACAAGGCAAAAAATGAAGCAGAGGGTTATCTCAATAAAGACCGCAAATCCACCGTTGTCGCGAAGATGATTGCTCGTGTGCGAGAAGATCCGCGATTTGGATTGGCGACGATCGGTTAATCGGCAAAGCGCATGCGTATCATTGCCGGAATCTACAAGGGTCGACACCTCAAAAGCCCTCCATCCCTCGATATCCGACCTACTTCTGATCGTTTACGGGAGACTCTGTTCAATATTCTTGCTCCTTACATTGACGAAGTACGCTTTCTCGATCTGTGTGCCGGCTCTGGAGCTGTCGGAATTGAGGCGTTGTCACGCGGTGCAGCACACGCGACGTTTGTAGATCGTTCGCGCAAGATGTGTGGGTTGATCGAAGCGAACCTGGATTTGTGTCGGGTTCCAGAAGAGCAAACAGAGATATTTAATATGGAAGCGGCGGATTTCCTGCGATTCGCCGTCGCGAAGAGGCTTCAGACGTGGGATCTGGTCTTCTTTGATCCCCCGTACAAACAAGATTACGCGAATGTACTCGAGTTGCTGGGTACAAATGTCGAGGATTTGCTAAAGGATGATGCATTAATCGTAGTCGAGCATCACCACAAAAACCGCTTACCCGGAATCATCGGCGATCTTAAGCAAAGTCGAGTCGTAAAACAGGGAGACTCTTCGCTCAGCTTTTATCGTGTGCAAGAGTAGAAAATAGGGAGAACCTAAAGCTACGAGAAGAACGGGACACCACAGGCTTTAGCCGCCTATCTGACAACGTCATTTCGTCCTTGCTAGAATCACATCATGCTTGTACTTGGTATCGAGACGTCCTGTGATGAAACTGCGGCAGCACTCGTGCGTAACGGACGCGAGATGGTGTCGTCCGTAATCTCTTCACAGGTACCTATTCACAAACGGTTTGGCGGCGTCGTCCCAGAACTTGCTTCACGTGAGCATCTCGACAAGATCGTACCAGTCGTCACCGAGGCATTTGAGAAAGCGAACATGAAGCCGAGTGACATCGATGGTATCGCAGTCACTGTCGGACCGGGACTCGTCGGCTCATTATTGGTCGGTGTCTCATACGCGAAGGCGATGGCCTACGCGTTGGATAAACCTTTCGTCGGAGTCAACCACATCGAGGGGCACATCTATTCAGTCGCGTTTGAAAATCCTCCCATCGAATACCCTGCAGAAGCGCTGATAGTCTCGGGTGGTCACTCGAATATCTTTCACATCCCGGAGCCAGGGAAGTACAAGGTTGTCGCGCGAACGCGTGACGACGCGGCAGGTGAGGCGTTCGACAAAGTTGCTAAGCTCCTTGGCCTTGGTTATCCGGGCGGACCCGTGATCGAAAGACTTGCTCGCGAGGGCAATCCGAAAGCAGTGCCGTTTGCCATACCGCGAATGGGAGACGGTTTACCTGACTTCAGCTTTAGCGGTTTGAAGACAGCGGTTACAAAGTACGTTCGCGAAAACGGGTTAACTCCTGTAACGAACGGCGAGCCACCATCACAAGCAATCAAGGACCTTGCAGCAAGTTTTCAGCACGTCGTTGTTCAGTCGTTGGCGAAAACAATGGAGAAACTTGCGCTGGAGTATTATCCGAAGACCCTGATTGTTGCGGGCGGTGTTGCTTGCAATGGCAAGTTGCGAGAGGAGTGCAGAGCCGTTGCAGAGAAATTAGGACTACCGGTCTACTTTCCCTCGCCGCATCTCTCTACAGATAACGCCGCAATGATCGCTGCCGCGGGAACAGTAAAACTATTGGCGGGCGAACTGGCAGGATTGGATTTGAACGCGGACGTAACATTGCGACTTCAGAACCTTGATCTTGAAGAAGAAGCTGCAAAACGCGCCGGCGTTCGATATCGCCTGTAGAAAGCAGTAGGCAGTGAGAAGTTGTATAGGACTGATTTGACCTATACCACCTGCTACTGCCCACTGCTTTCTGCTTACTGCCCTACTGTTTTTGTTGTCTTGGTCTCGGCACGCGAGACCTGAGGTGGGCCTTATCAACCCTCTATCGTGCTCATCGCGGTGACGGCACGTTTTTCGTACGCCGCAATGGTTGCGATGTTTTTCTTTTCAACCTCGCTTAGCGACGCCTCCGTGAAGTTTGGATCGGCCTTGTACCAGTCGAAACTCGAGAAGTATTTCTGCAACCATGACTCCTTGAAGACTTTCCCGTGGCGTGCGTAAATCTCCTGCTCCATTTGCTTCGCGTCTTCCAGAAAGAGACCCTCCAACAAGGAACGAGTGATCTCTTTGGTACCCAACTCCTCGTGAATTCTCTTTTCCACTGCCACGATCGTCTCTACATTTTGCTTATCAGCCCCTGACAGCGACTCGTCTTTGAAATTCTCGTCAGCCGAATACCAGGGTTGAAAGTCAAAGTATTGCTGCAGCCACGCGGCTTTAAAGACCCGACCATGTCGAGCGTAGATTTCATTTCTCAGCAATCGGAGTTCATGCAAACTGAGACCCTTAAGCATAGCCTCAGAGATGGCTTTGTTTTCAAACAACTCCATATCGCCCGGCAGTAACGCAACCTTGCGTTGTCGTTTCTGAGCGCCCGACAAGATCTCAAGATTCTTGCGTTCAATGGTAGATAGTTTCTTTGCGTCGTACTTATCGTTCGGCTCGTACCAGTAACGTTCGTCGAAGTACTGCTGCAACCACGGGTCATCATCAAAACGTTTACCGTGAATGGCTTCTACTTCAGCGAGGAGTACTTTCCATTCTGCACCACTGTGCGTACCGAGTTTCTTCGCAGGGATGGCTCGATCTCGCCAGTAACGCATGTCACCGGGCTGGATCGTTTCGTGCTTACTCGCTTCCGCAATTCGAATCAGATCGAGATTTTGTCGCTCAGTATCATTGAGTTGGGAATTCTTGAAGTCCGACTTCGGTTTGTACCATGACTGCGCTTGAAGGTAAGTGTTGATCTCGGCGTCCTTAAAAACTCGTCCATGGCGACCAAATACGATGCCACGCAGGAGTTTCAAATCATCGAGCTGCATGCTTTGCACTTGCGCTTGTTTCATGGCGGTCTTCGAAAAATCAAAGTTCTTCCATGCATCCATGGTGTCCTGCGCGTTCACCGCCAACGCGAAGGTCACACTCAAAACGAACAAGCCAAAGCATCGGGTTTTCGTTATCATGACTTCCTCGCTCTCCAGGCGCAGGCAAGTGATGCCACGCCTTGATATCAACCAAAAATATCGCGGACTTTGTCGACAAGCCCCTTGTCTTCCAAATCCTTATTTTCAACTTCAGCCAACTGTTCAAGTAGACGACGTTGTTCACGGGTCAAAGTTGTAGGTGTGATTACGGTGACGGAAACAAAGAGATCCCCGCGTCCTCTACCGCCCAGCGCAGGCATGCCTTTACCCTTCAGACGAAAGACTGTTCCGGTTTGTGTACCCATGGGGATTTTCAACTTCTCTTCACCGTCAAGCGTTTTCACCATCAAATCAGATCCCAGTGCAGCCTGTGCGAATGTAATCGGCACAGCCTCATACAGGTTGCTACCTTGTCGCTCAAACTGCTCATGTTCGGCAACGTGGATAACCACGTAAAGATCCCCCGGTGGCCCGCCGTGCGTACCAGCCTCGCCTTCACCTTGAACGCGTAAACGCGAACCTGTCTCAACCCCGGCGGGAACCTTCACCTCCATCTGCCTCTCACGTTCGACGCGACCGGCGCCGCTGCAATCAGTACAAGGCGTCTTGATCACGCGACCAGCTCCGCGACAGACGTGACATGTTCGCGCTACTGAAAAGAATCCCTGCTGGTACCTGACTTGGCCTGTCCCTCCGCAAGTCTGGCAATTTTCGGGTTGAGTTCCCGGCGCAGATCCTGATCCCTTACAAGTTTCGCAACCCTCTAGACGAGGAATGCGCAACTGCGCAGTCATGCCGTTCGCCGCTTCTTCGAGAGTGATTTCAAGATCATAACGAAGATCGGCTCCTCGTTGAGCAGCCGACCG
>PSRF01000313.1 GCA_003175865.1 Blastocatellia bacterium | reverse complement strand
TGTTCTTTGTACTTCGTAGTCCTCTTTATTGCTCGTTGCATGTCAATCTCGGTGCACCGGATCAAAGACCAAAGTACATCACGAACAATGTAAGTTGAACGCACGTTTCAGTTCATCGGCAATCTGAGTTGCGTCGCGTCCCTCTATTTGGAATCGCTCCAACATGTAGACGAGTTCGCCGTTCTTGAAAAGCGCTATCGATGGTGAGGATGGTCCGTATCCCGTCATGTAGCTGCGCGCGCGTTCTGTTGCGTCTATGTCTGCACCCGCGAACACTGTTGCGAGTTGGTCAGGTCGCGCATCGTTTTGAAGTGCGAGTGCAACACCAGGGCGCGCTTTACCTGCCGCGCAACCGCAAATGGAATTCACGACAACCATCAAGGTTCCCGAACCCTTCGGAATCGTCTCGTCAACAGCGTCTACTGTCTTCAGTTCTTGAAAACCCAAACGAGTCAAATCCTCACGCATTGGTCGAATCATTATTTCCGGATAAGGCAACGCTCATTTTCTCCTTGAATAAATTGTGCGACAAATCTTAACACAAACCGATTTGTCATTGGTCATTTGACATTGACCATTTGTCATTTCCGAATATGGTCTGAGGTCTTTGACTTTGAAACGCTCGACTTCTTAAATGACGAATGGTCAATGTCAAATGACCAATGACAAATGAGAGTAAAGCGGTTACGTGCTAATCCTAATTCGTCTTGGCGACTCTCCATCTCCCTCGATCGCAATCCTCAGCACCAGTTCAGGCAGCGGGTAGTTTCCCATTCGCTCCGCCCACTCGATAACAATCACCCCTTCTTCGTCCGACAGCAAATCATCAAGGTCAACGGCGTGTGCTGCACTGGCGCCTTCATCAAGCCTGTATAGGTCGACGTGATATAAGCGTAGCCGTCCGTCATAAGGATTGACCAGCGTGAACGATGGGCTAGTTACATTTTCTTGCTCAATTCCGAGTGCCGAGCAAATTCCTTTTACAAACATTGTCTTACCCGCACCGAGTGGTCCACTGAGCAAGAGAATCTCGCCGCCTTGCAGTTGTTCGCCGAGTTGAAAGCCGTAGTTAAAGGTATCTTCAGGGGAGGAACTGATGAGTTCGCCAGTTTGAATGAATAACGATGATTTCATGTATGAGTTGTCGGAGGCCGTTCACCGTCTGGATCCAAAAAGCGGATGGCATGGCTGAAGTGTTCACGAATATCCGAAGCTACCATCGTTCGCATTCCAATCTCACTTGCTGCGAAGTCTCCTGCCAGACCACCGACGTACAGCGCGGCAATAGTTGCTTCCAAAGAATCTGCATTGCTGCCCAGTGTCGCTTGGGCTTGGCTGATGAATCCCACTATTAGTCCCGTCAACGTGTCGCCGGCGCCTGCAGTTCCGAGTCCGGCATTTCCCGTCGCATTAATAAACACTCGGCCATCCGGAGTTGCGATTAACTGACGCGGACCTTTCAAGACAACGATGACGTGATGAGCGACAGCGAAGCTGCGAGCAGCTAACACGCGATCGTCAATTGCAGACTTGTCAGTCTGACCCATCAGGCGAAGCATCTCGCCAGGGTGGGGAGTTAGAATCAACGGAAATTCATCCGAGCCGCGCAAGTCTTGAGGCCACGTCGACAAACAATTCAAACCATCTGCATCAATGACGACAGGAGTTGTTCGGTTTGCGACAACATTGTGGACAAATTTTCTCGTTCGTTCATCGTCGGAAGTCAGGCCGGGACCGATAGCAATAGCTGTCGTTTTCGCGGAGAGCTTCTGGAGATGTTCGATTGCTTCGTCGCTGACGCTACCGCGATCCGTTTCTGCTAAAGCCGTCGTCATTACTTCTGACATCGCGTTCGCAGCTACGGTCGACTGTGCAGACGCGGGTGTCGCAATTGTCACTAATCCGGCACCTGATCGCATCGCTGCATTTCCGCACAACGCAGCGGCGCCGAAGTATCCACGGGCCCCGGCCACAACCAGGGCATGGCCATGTGTGTTCTTGTAGGAATTTGGTGTGTACCGAGTCTTAGTCAGCCAGCTACGCGCGTCTTCAGCGTCGATAAGAAAAAGGTCTGGCTTCGTAGCATCGACGAGTGATCTGGGTGAGCCGATGTCTGCAACGATGAACTTCCCGCCAAATTCCGCTGCCGGCGATAGAACGTTTGCTGGTTTTGCTGCGGTGAAAGTGACGGTCAGATCTGCCTGTACAGTTGCGCCGATTGGCTGTGCCAGGTCGGCATTCAGACCGGACGGTACATCTACTGACAAAATCAGTGGATGCACGTCGGCAGCGCGTTCACGTGCGCCACGCAACATCTCGAGGTGCTCAATTACTTTTAGAAAGACACCTTCGAGTGGTCGAGTCAAACCAGTTCCAAAAAGCGCGTCGACAATTAAGTCGTAAGATCTTCGCGGTCGAGCGATGTTCTCCCAACTCGCAACGCTGTCACACTCTACGAAGGTTAATGGCGAAGGAGAAACAGCTGAACCGGCAGCGAAACTTGCCAACTCGCTAACAGCTTGCATGTTAGATTCCGCGTCGCCGGAAAGTTCAGAAAGTTTTCCGAATAGCACGACGTCACAGTGGACACCTACTCGAGCTAAAGCGCGAGCCAAAGCGGCCCCGTCACCGCCGTTGTTTCCCCTGCCACATAGGATACGTGCCGTCTTGTCTGACAGCTTCCCATCGAAATGAGACTCGATTGCACGCAGACAGGAGTTTGCGGCTGCCTCCATCAGCAGCAGCGAAGGTGTCTTAAAGTTCTCTGTCGTCAGTCGATCGATTAGCCGCATTTGCGCGGCACGGATAACAGGTTGCACAAAAGGATGATAAGAACGCGCCGGGTGACGGTCAATGAACGTTTTTAGCGAGAAAGGGACGAGCGGCTTTTCCTCGAAAAACAAAAAAGGCGGCCGAGGCCGCCTTGCCACCTGCCTGCCGCCCGCCAACCGTCCGTTTTTTCCAGGATGTTATGTAAAAAGTCCCAATGCCAATGCGCTTCCAGAAAAATCTGAGAAAAATATTTTCAGCCTCGCTTTTGTCAAAAAATGGCGCTTTTTCGGGAAATTAGAACCCAAGCTGCACTGCTGGGAGCGCAGGCTTCCTCGCCTGCCAGCTTCCTTAAAGACGACTCTAGGGCTAACAAAAGTCGAGGACGCCTGCCCCAGGGACCGCCTGCTTTAAGTGCGAATTCCTAGTAATCGAAGGCCGCGGCCGACTATTGTTTTGGCCTCCCGGATGCCAAGGGCGGCCGTTACGCCAAAGTAAGTGAAGCCATAGGCATCGAGTACGACCAAGGCGAGAATGAATGGATGACGCCTGCCCAGAAGAAGCTTAAAGGCCCATCCGATCGCAGCACCGACAATGGCGCCCGACCATAGTTTTGCGACGAACGACGGGGCCAAACCTGTCTTCCCGATTCGCTTGTTTAACGATCGGCGAAGCAAAACAAACTCGACCCAGCCTGCGATACCAGCCGAGGCAGTCAAACCTGCTACTCCCCAACGTACATCGATTCCCAGCAAACGCGGCAGCGGCAAGGAGCACAAGTATCCGAGTCCGGTGGTGAGTGCGACGCGTACTACCGCATACATTAGAGGTGTTCGCGTGTCGTGGAGCGCGTAGTAAGTTGATGAGTAAAGACGTCCCAGAGTCGAGGCGAGTAATCCAACTGAAGAGCCTGCGAGGATGGCCCAAACAAATGTGGAGTCAGAGCGTGTGAACTTTCCTGTTTGGTACAGCACCGCCGCGATAACGTCGCCGAGTGCCAGAAATGCCATCGATGACGGAACGATGAAAAACGCTATGCGGTGCAGGCCTGCATCAAGTCGCTTGCGCAATGTCTCGGCAACGACATCCGATGCACCGATCGCCTTTGACATTGTGGGCAGCTCGGCTGCTGATACCGACATGCCAAACAAACTTACGGGCAAAGTGTAAAGACTCTGCGCGTAATTGAGAGCTACAACTGCTCCTGTCCCAAGATAACTTGCAAGTAATGCGTCCACGAATGCGGATATCTGCACCACGCCACGACTCATGAAAACCGGAAAGAAGTTGCGCACAACCTGCCGGACATGTGCATCCGCAATGGCGAACGTCGGACGGAAATGATGTATTAGATGAAGAACGGTGGGAACCTGGACCCCAAATTGAAGCGCGCTACCGGCGACAGACGCCCATGCAGTTGCAACCGCCAACGGGGCCAGGTCGACTCGCCTGCCAAAAAAGATCAGCGCCGCAATGATGCAAGCATTCCACGCAACTGGCGCGGTGTAGGAAATGAAAAACCGATGATGACTGTTCAGCACTCCAAGACACCAGGCAGAGAGTACTAACAGTCCGGCACCCGGGAATAAAATTCGCACCAATGTGATCGTTAATTCGCGGCGCTCATCCTGAAACCCTCCGGCGATTAACGTCACAAACACTGGCGTAAAGAGAACGCCGATCAGAACAATGATCGACGTCACGAGCGCCAGCAAGCTGAACACCGCATTCGCTACACGCGCCGCTTCTTTCTCGTCTTTGTGTGCCAGCAGTTTGGCGTAGACAGGTATGAATGACGCGGAGAGCGCACCTTCACCAAAAACGTTTTGCAGAAAGTTAGGTATGCGGAAAGCTGCAGTGAAGGCATCGCCCGCGCCTGAACTTCCGAAGTAGTACGCAAAGACACGTTGACGTATGAGTCCGACAATACGGCTGATTAAGATTCCAAAGCCTACCAGGAATGCTGACTTACTTGAGCTCGGTTCCGGTCGTGGAGCTTCACCCGCATGCATTCGGCCGCCACTGGCCCCGATCTGTTCGAGTCTCTCACCAGCAATTCGGCCGGGATCATTGTCGAAAACTAGAGTTGCCGAGTCGGTTTGTCTTGTGGAAGTAGGCGTCGTTGTTGCGTCGCCATTCGAGTTGGAAGGTTCGTCCATCAGAGAATCAGAGAGTGTATTCCTTCATTTTGTTTAGCAGAGTTTTGTAGCTGATACCCAGATCCTCGGCAGCACGACCCTTGTTTCCGTCGTTGGTCTCAAGTGCTTTCTGAATCTTCTTTCGTTCGACAACGCGGAGCGCCCGGTGAGCAACGTCGGACAGCGTCCCTGACAAATCAACGTCTGCAACGGTTTCATTCGCAGCGTCACTTGGGGTTAGCCCCAGATCTTTTGGTTCGAGCACCAGCGTGTCAGTGAGAATGCATGCACGCTCAATAGCATTCTCTAATTCGCGCACGTTCCCAGGCCAACGGTGCTGTTTCAGGGTCTCTAACGTCGAAGGACTCAACGTTGCTTCCCGGCCACGAAGTTCCTTGCCAACTTGCGCAGCGAAGTGTCGCGCTAACAGCTCGACGTCATCACCACGTTCTCGCAATGGAGGGACCTCCAATGGAAACACAGCCAGCCGAAAGTACAGATCGCCCCGGAATTCCCCCGCATCAACGGCAGCCTTTAAATCCCTGTTTGTCGCCGCTACCACTCGTACATCGACGGAGATAGGTGCGCGCCC
>PSRF01000403.1 GCA_003175865.1 Blastocatellia bacterium | reverse complement strand
GTTTGCTGCTGATCTTGGGCAACGGTCTCTGAGTCCAGCGTCGACTCTGAGCCCAGATTCGGAAGGAGACCCAAAAATGGCTACAGTAATTGAATTGCCAATTGAAACCTATGCCAGCGAGGTTGAACCAGACTGGTGTCCTGGCTGTGGTGATTTCGGAGTGCTGCGAGCGCTTGAAATCGCTGCTGGAAGGCTCGGCATCAACCCCAAAGATTTGATGGTCGTCTCCGGAATCGGCTGTTCATCCAACCTGCCTGGCTTCATCCATGCATATGGAGTGCATAGCTTGCATGGGCGGGCTATCGCTGTCGCGACCGGAATCAAACTCGCCAATCATGATTTAAACGTAGTAATCACTGGCGGGGATGGCGATGGATATGGAATCGGAGTGGGACATTTCATTCACGCTATGCGCCGCAATCTGGACTTGACCTACATCGTAATGAACAATCAGATCTATGGATTGACGACTGGTCAAGCCTCTCCCACAACGATGAAAGAGGTGCGAACCAAGTCGACACCTGCGGGTAATTTTGAACTGCCGATTAACCCTATCGCCCTGGCGCTTGTCTCGGGCGCAACCTATGTAGCGCGCGGTTTCTCAGGCGAGAACAAACATCTTGCGGATTTGTTCATGGGAGCGATCGCACATAAAGGGTTTTCACTCGTAGACGTCTTCAGCCCCTGCGTTACTTACAACAAGATTAATACGTACGATTACTTTCGGAAGCGTATCTACAAACTTGAGACGGAGCCAGGCTATGACGCAGGCGACGTTGAGCTCGCACTAGCGAGATCCTTCGAGTGGGGTGACCGGATTCCGTTAGGCGTCTTCTACCAAAACCGACAACCGACCTATGAAGAGCAGGAAGTAGCTCTCAGTAATGGCCCGCTGGTCCGGCAAAAGCTAGGACTGAATAAAGAGACATTCGTTGAACTTGTTGAGGAGTTCATGTAAAGGATGTAGGAGGTACACAGTCCCGCATTTTGGGCAGGCAACGATCGCTGGGGCTTGATCATTCTACAATTTGATGGAGATCAAAGACCCAGTTCCTCGTTAATCATTTCTTCCACAGGCAGTAGCGTCTCTGAAACTGCACAAACCTCGTAATCCTCGATTCTATGTTCCCAACACGCATGATCTAGCTGAGCTGCACGCTCCGTGCGAAGAACGAGTCCTTCGAACGCACCGTCCTCACGCATTAAGATCATGGCATGGCCTCTACCGTTTGGGCCGACGAATTCTTCGATCAAAATTGGAAAGCTCATCTCATTTTCCTCCGTCGGTTTGCACTTTGTCGTGTACTACGGATGCCACTTGTGCAGCGATTAGCACTTCCCAGATTGTCTCGTTGATAGGCCGAATAATAATACTGCGTTGGTTCAGGTTCAACGAATAATTGGAGAATTTTAGAGGACGAAGAAGGCTCCTTAGATTTACAGTCTCGGGGTGGTTTGGAAATCCATTGGCTTTTGCAGATATTGAATCTTCAGGGCGACTTTGCGGTCTTTGTCATTAGGACTGAAGCGAAAAGGAAGCGAAGGGCTGTTCGCTTCCTTTCATGATCGTTATTGCAGTGCTTACGGACAGCCGAGATCTGTCTTTATGTGGTTTGCCGAATTGATGAGTTGCGTGCTTTGGTCAGGAGTTAACTTCTTTCCTGATTGAGCCCGGCATTCATTAATGAAAGCAGTGAGTGAACTACACGCTGTTGCTGTGTCATTAAAATCGATCGCCGTGAGCGCGCTCTGCAACTTTGTGATCAAACTGTTGGTTGTTCCTGATGGAAGATTGAAGCTCCGGATCAGTGAAATTAGATTGTGGATTTGATCTTCAGTTACGCTGGGAACTTGGAACGTAAAAGCGTCGGCAGCAAAATTGCCTGGACCGATACTGGAATAAACAATGCGTCCGGTGTCACCGCATACATTGATCTCGGGAATTCGGTTGTACGCCGTAGGGACTACGACTTGAAACAGGTTTCCACTGCGAATGTCGTAAACATACATGGGAGCCACGCCCAGGGGTCCCGACTGAAAGGAAATCAGATCGCCTGAGATAGTTGGACTCCACTGGTCGCCGGCAATGGCAAGATGAACTTCATTACCCCCCGTTAGCGGCTGATAATAAACGTCGCGTTCGCCAGTCCTGTCCGAGATATATACTGCAACCTCACCATTCGTTGAAACCTCATATCGACCCTCATGTCGTCCGCTGGTAAGTTGCCTGGTAGTAAACACACCCGGTGAAGTTTGGATCGCAGAGTAAATATCACAACCGGCTTGACCGGATATGCACTGTGCCCATACTACTGCGTCACCATTTGGACTGACGTCGGGACTCTCATTATCAAAGGAGTCATTGGTCAGTTTTGTGACTGTTTGTGAACTCAGATCATAGGTAGAAATATCAACCGCGCCGGGACTGGTTACAGAACCGCGGTCCTCAAACGCGACCAGGTTGCCGCCAATCGAAGGGTTACTTAGGCCGAGACCAGGGACCACAATCTGCGTCTGCGAACTGGTATCGAAGACTCTGACGGTGTCTCCATTGAAGGTGACTTCCGTGAACGCTACATGCGAGCCAGAAACATCAGAGAGCAGATCAACCTGATTACCTGGAATAACGCTGTCGACGCCTGTCGACAAGTTCTGATAGTGAATTGTCGAGCTTCCCTGGAAATCGTCATAGGTGTAGGAAGCCACATCGCAGTCGACATGTGCATTAAATTCATTGCCGGGTTGATCTTCGATAACCTGCACGGTGCCTGCCAAGGCGGGTGCGCCAGCGGTGTCTAAAGAAATTGTTGATTCCACCGGCGCGCTTCTGGCAGAGACTGTGAATGGATTTTGAAGAGATACAAGCAACGCCAGAGTAATCAACAAAGCACAGACTAATCTGGTTTGCCTGAATGTAGTGTGGTTACGAGCAGAAGTTTGTAGTGTTCTCATGATTCCTCCTTTTAGAACAATATGTTTCGAATTAGAGTGACAGCATCCTCGAAACCAATAATCGCTGGTGTCCGTTGAAGCCACTTCCGATATGACGATTGATTCTTAGTGAATATTCAGCCTGAAGACATTGACGGTGCCTGAATGTGTCACCCAGATGTGCTTTCCATCGAAGACCACATCTTCAGGCGTGAAGTCGACGGAGTATGTATCCAGGATGACGCCATCGTCCCTTCGCAATTTCGTAACGCTGCCATTGCCTGAGTTCGCTACCCAGATGTTTTCTCCATCAAACGCGACTGATTCGGGGTGGGCACCTACCGGGTAAGTACCGCCGCCGCCGCCACCCATGAATATTTTCGTGACGCTGCCGCCGTACCAATTGCTGACCCAAATGAATCGTCCATCGAACGCGACGTCGGTGGGAAAATTACCTACGTTATAAGTTGCCAGTAACGAACCATCAAAAGCTCTACGTTTTGTGACAGTGTTCGCGGCGGAATTAGCGATCCATATATTCGACCCATCGAAAGCCATGCCGCGTGGGCCGGCCGAACCAAAGTTGGCGACAAAGGTCCCGTCTGGCCCAAGCTTCGTCAGTCGGTTGGCAGCAGTGCTCGAGACCCAGATATTTTGTCCATCAAAAAGGATGCTGTTGCAGCTGACTCCAACCGGATAGGTTCCGAGTAATGCGCCATCACTGGCACGGAGTTTTGTAACGTCGTTGCTGTTGAGATTGGCGACCCAGATGTTTGTGCCATCAAACGCGACACCCTGCGGAGCCGAGCCGACCGCAAACGTTCCCAACAAAGTGCCATCGCTGGCGCGCATCTTTGTGACCGTATCGTTGTGGTTGTGGGCTATCCAGATGTTTTGACCGTCGAACGCCGCACCTATGCCGGTATCGGTCATCTCGAAACTTATCGGTAGAGGTCGCAACAGATCCCAGCGGCCGAGAGCGAGCAACGCTGGATCGAATTCGTCAGCTGACCCTGCTGGTCCAACTGGACCTTGAGGACCTTGTGCGCCGGTATCACCCTTATCTCCCTTCGCACCCTGGGGTCCTGGCGGTCCTTGTTGTCCTTGAGATCCTTCTGGTCCTTGTGCGCCAGTCGCACCAGTTGCGCCAGTCGCACCAGAGGCGCCAGTCGCGCCCGTCTCGCCTCGTTCGCCAGTTGTTCCTTGCGGTCCCTGTTGACCTTGTGGGCCCTGCGGACCTTGTGGACCTTGCGGACCCTGTTGACCTTGGGGCCCCTGCGGACCTTCAGGTCCTTGTGCACCTTGCGGACCCTGAGGACCCATCCTGCTATTTAGCGTGACGATCAATTCGGGTTCATGACTTGTTTGAGAATTTTCCTTACTGTCAAACGTAACTGACGTTGTGTCGCGCGCTACTATCGCGAGCCCGTAGTTTGTTGATGTGTCGAGCCACTGACGCACGGCGTTGGTGACGTCGACCAACACAAACTGTCCTTTCTTGTTCTGATCAACGACAACTGGCGTCGCAAGCACATCGCCGAGTGCTGGAGCATTCCTCGCCGTAATGTTCTTCTCGCTCCAGTTGTCAGCTGACTCAACAACATCAATCGTGCCGGGCGTCGTAACGTTGCCGAGGTAAATCTTTAGTGTCGCCTTCGAGATGTCTGAACCTTGCGTGCCGATCGGAACAGTTGGCGTCAGCTTGAATTTGATATAGACCGTATTGGTTGGTGAAACCGCGAGGTTTGGATTTGTGCCAAAGTTTGAATCTATATCTTTGGGCACGGTGCTGATGTGCGAGTCATCCGTCAGAACGCTCTGAGCCATTACTGATCCGGAAATACATAGCAGTGCGGTAACTAAGATAGCTGCCAGCCAAAGTCGACTGAGAATCTTATGAGTAGCATTGTTTGACATTTTCGACTCCTTAATCTCGAACTAGCGTGTAAATCTCTTCGGGATTGAATCTCCTAGTCAGAGTGGCGTGAATTGGAAAAACATCACAACATGATCGACTGGATGCTAGGCTCTCGCGAAGACACACCTCCCTTTACACAACCTGCGCTGCGCGATATCAGTTAGTTCGTCTGTTTAAATCGTCTTCTATCGCGGGATACATGCGTTGTGAGGCAAACGCGCATCGGTAGAAGTTAAGGATCAAGAACGCGAACGTGAGTGATTCGGTCTATCTAGGTATTGGGATAGTTGCGGCTCTGGTAACTATTAATAAAGGCCTGTGTGATGGCGTGATTTTGGTGTCGTTACTCTCTTGTAAAAGTCATATACCAATTCCATTCCCAGGTATGTCCGTTGTCGGGAGAAAAAGCTTGGGACCAAATCGGTCTGTTTGCGTTCGTAACGTCCCAGCAAAACTGTACGATAATTTTCTCTCCCTGGTAGATGTCACGTGCAAAGAAGCTACCGATTCCATCTGCAAACGATCCTACCTGCGGAACATCAAGAACAACTTTTTCACTGTCCGCCCAATAGATACTCCAGAGTCTTGTCCTGGGATTGAAGAGCCGTAGTGACATGCCTTCAAACGACTGATCACTAATGTTTGTACGAAAAGAATCGATGTTGCCGAGACCATTCAGAATCTTCCGGCATTCGGCATGGGCTTCGAACTCCGTCCATTGGGAACAGTTGCTCAATCTACTCTCCAGTTTTCGATTCCGGATCAACCATCGTCCAACCAGGAAGTCGAAGTCGTTTGGTGATGAACTCTCGGAGGCAATGATCTCCAACTCTTCATTCATGTCGGTAAGTCTCCCCGGATAGCTTCGTCTCACTTACCCCATGGTATTAGCGGAGCAACTCGATGTTAAGCATACGCTCTAGCGGCAGGGGTAAGTTGCAGTTTACGTTTGGCGGTCGCAGTGTAGGATCTAACAGTGGCGCGATTATGAAGCGCTGTCGTGGTTTTCCGGACCAGAGTCAATACGAAGTTGCTTGCGTTTGAAGCCCTCTCGAGCATTGCGAGTTCTCGTACTTGGGCGTAGGATGAGTGCGGTCCAACGGCAGGTCATTTAGTAATCCTGCCTCGCCTGTTCCCAAAGAAGTCTCCCCGATTTATTCCCTTCAGTTTTCCCGTCTGCCAGGTATTTCTTGTCATTTGAATCATCGGTTGCCTGGACCAGGTCATCAGTGTTCTTTGAATCACAGGCAACCACGTCCTTCAACCAAAGGAGGTCACCATGAAATCCTGTAAGCAATCCCTCTGCGTAATCTTTCTTTTAGCGTGTGTTTTTATTTTTCCAACTTACGCGCAAGTGAATACCGCGGACATCACCGGACGCGTTACAGACGCACAAGGCAACGTCGTTCCGGGAGCGACTGTTACTGCGACCAATAAGGGTACTGGAGTTGCGCGAACTGCAACGACGGATGACGCTGGGGAATACACAATTACACAGTTGCCCCCGGGAAAGTACGATTTATCCGTCGAAGCCAAGAGCTTCAGCAAAGCGGTAGCGGAGAACTTCGGATTGAGTCTGGGCGCAAAGGCAACACAAAACTTTGAGCTAAAGCCGGGCGAGGTAAGCGCGACGGTCCAAGTAACCGCCGGTGGAGTAACAGTTGACACCACGACTTCAGAGATCTCCAAAAGCATAACGCCAGAGGAGTTTCAGAACCTCCCACTGCTTAATCGCACATTCGCTAACTTATCGGTCATCGCGCCTGAGGCGCGGCCAGTCGGTACATTCGATCCCACAAAAACGCACGTTGGGAACGTAGCCTTCAGTGGTGGTGATGGCCGACAGGTGGATGTAAACGTCGATGGCGGAGACAATAAAGACAATGTCGTTGGCAGCTTGCTGCAGAACTTCGCGTACGAGGGTATTCAAGAGTTCCAGGTGTTAGAACATCGGTGGACTGCTGAAAGTGGTCGGTCGGTGGGCGGGGTGGTAAACGTGGTTTCGAAGTCGGGAACCAACAATTTCCACGGCTCCGGCTTCTTTAACTTTCGCAACCAGTCGTTGCGCGCAAGGGACTTCTTTGAGAAACAAACCACCGATCCAAAGCCTAGTTACAACCGAGAAGAGTTTGGAGGCGCAGTTGGCGGACCGCTCATCAAAGACAAGATGTTCTTCTTTGGCGCATTCGAACGTTTCAGAGAGCGCCAAAACCTTCTTGTCAATCCGGCCTTGCTTCCGGAGATCGCGGCAATACCCGGTGTAACTGCGGCCTCTACGATTCCTCTTCCTTACAACGACACCCTGCTGACTATAAAGACTGACCACCACATTAGTGACAAACAGGCATTGTTGTTGCGGGTGGCTTATCAGAAGAACGACTCTCCCAATGATCAGTTCGATCCCTCAGTTCCTGCTGATTTAACTGGCGGCAACTTCAATAACAACCGGCTCTATAGCATCATGGGCAGCCACACTTACACGCTTTCCGCCACCAAGCTGAACACATTCTCTTTCCACTATCAGGATTTCAAGAATGAGATCCT
>PSRF01000195.1 GCA_003175865.1 Blastocatellia bacterium | reverse complement strand
TTAAGCCAAACGACCGGCCAGCAACAAAAACCAAAGGTGACTCCGGCACCCGACTCTGCAGCACCGCAACCCACCCCACCTCCTGAGCCACAGGATATCGACACAGTCAAAACTGATACGGACCTGGTCAGCGTTCCCGTCATCGCAACTGACCAGAACGGACTCTACATTCCCGATTTGCAGCAAACAGAGTTCAGTATTGCGGAAAATGGTGTGAAGCAAGAAATCGCCTTTTTTGGAACTGTCAGTGCACCTTTCAACGTGGTTTTGATGCTGGATACTAGTGGTAGCACGCAACAGAAATTGAAGCTCATCCAGGAAGCAGCGAGCGCGTTCGTAGATCAGCTTCAACCTGCCGACCGTGTAAAAGTGATTTCATTCGATGACGAAGTTAAAGATCGAAATGATTTCACGAGTAATCGAAGTGTGCTGCGCGCTGCAATTAACAGCACTCGATCGGGAGAGGGAACTAAGTTTTACGATGCAATTGAGTCGGCACTAAACACAATTAGAACCATCAAAGGTAGAAAGGCAATCGTAGTTTTTACTGATGGCGTAGATCGATTTAGTGACCATGCAACTTACGATACGACTCTTCGTTGGATCGATGAGGAAGGGGTAATTGTCTATCCAATTCGATATGACACAAGAGTTGAGACCGAACGTCTTGTGCGCAAACAAGCTGATGAACAAGGACCTGTGTTGCCTACGCTTGATGTGATTCGTAAGCCGCCAAGTGGAACAACGCCGACAACATTTCCCACTGAGGATCCAAGCTCAGGGCCACCGTCGATACCCCGCCCTACAACAGGTCCGTATGGCTTGCCAACGCCAGCAGACATTATGCGCCAAAAGCGAGAGGCTGAACGCCGACGCGATCCTAATCGCGATCAGCTTCCGTCCGACGTGTCGTTACCTCCAGATTCAGCCGGAACGCGTCTTCCAGCACCGACGGGCGGTACATCACCTTCAACTCGTCGCACGACTTCCTTGCCTGACGATTCCATCTCGCGGATGTTAGATCTCGCCTATGCAACGGCCGACGAATACTTGATCGCACTCGCTTCCAAGACAGGTGGTAAGTTGGTTCGAGCGGATAACCTGAGTTCGTTGCCAGATGCCTTCTCAAAAATCGCCGCCGAGCTCAGGACTCAGTACGTGCTGGGATACTACCCGTTGAACAAGACCCGCGATGATCGCTATCGCAAGATCAAAGTCAGCACGACTCGCAAGGGTGCTATCGTGCGTGCGCGACCGGGATACCTCGCAACGAATGCCCGATAAGCGTTCAACTCCTTGGAGTGCGACGGCCCGTCGCACTCCAAGGGTTGAAAGCTTATCGAAGGTAAACTTGCTGCCTACCGAGCGCCATGCTAGTTTTGACCCCGCTCGACCATTTCTAAATCAAGTTAACTACTCATGCCGGATCGAAATGAAGCCTGGGAGTTGTTGTGTGAGTACACTAAGGGCGACAGCCTGCGCAAACACGCGTTGGCTGTTGAAGCAGCGATGCGCGCTAGTGCAAAACACTATGGCGGTCCAGATGCTGACGAGGATGAGTGGGCTTTGGTTGGTTTGTTACACGACTTTGATTACGAGATGTTCCCGTCGGCCGATCAGCATCCATTCACGGGGGCAAACATTTTGTGCGGTCGCGGTTACTCGGAGAGAATTATTCGTGCGATCATGGGGCACGCGACCTACACGGGCGTACCACGTGATACGGATTTGGCCCGAGCCCTATTTGCCACAGACGAGCTCTGTGGCTTTTTAGTGGCATGTGCACTTGTTCGGCCCACACGCAGCCTGGACGATATGGAAGTTTCGTCGGTGAAGAAGAAGCTGAAGGATAAAGCGTTTGCCCGTTCTGTTAATCGAGACGACATCAGGCAGGGAGTGGAGGAGTTGGGAGTAGATTTGGACCAGCACATAAGATTCGTGATCGATGCACTGCGTCCGGTTCAAAATGAGATCGGGTTGAATAGAATTGAATAAACCTGGTGCCGGTTGTCAGGTGACGCGAGGTCTTGGGGTCTCGGTCGGCACGGTGGGCATGCGACGAGCATTAAGAATGTACGCCCCGATGAACAACAGCAGCGTGAGTATGATCGCCAGCAAAGCTGTTAGAACAGCCTGAACTTTCCTGCGGCGCGCTGTATGACGGTAAGTAAAGATCGAGGCGAATGTGATTGCAGCTGTAGGGATCAGAAAGGTCGCACTCACAAGTAACCCGGGGCTGGAGATGGGTTTCAACGACGCGAATACAAACTGCACAATGGCAATGCATGAGCCTGCTCCCGCAATTGCCGCAAGCAATGATGCGCCAACCACCAATTTCAGACGCATCGATCGCGTTTCCTCGTGTTCTTAGGTTTCAATCGACTCTCCCCGTTTGGGAAATGACGTGAAAGCCTCGGAAGAATACCACAGGGCTGGTAATACATTTCGATCAAAAAGTCTGTTTAAGAGATTCATATTTTTCAATTATTTGGAACTGAATGATAAGTAGAAGCACGCTGATCTGGCTCTCGCGGCATGAGGGTCTAAAGGATTTTGCAACCAAGTTTCGGCTTTTTAAACGACTCACTACTCGCTTCGTTGCCGGTGAAACCATCGACGAAGCCGTC
Organism: Blastocatellia bacterium; assembly: GCA_003175865.1. Lineage (GTDB taxonomy): Bacteria > Acidobacteriota > Blastocatellia > Pyrinomonadales > Pyrinomonadaceae > PSRF01. The sequence continues at coordinate 7,623 of PSRF01000195.1, read as the reverse complement.
TCCTTTATCCGAGAAATCAATTCTGAAGGATCGACGGCGTCATTCGATCATTTGAACGAATCGGTCTCGAGTGAAGCTGAGGCGTCTAAGGAGGTTTCTGAGTACAAGAACATTCTCACTCGAATCGATCAAACTGGCATTAGATCCAACGTTTCAATCAAACTCACGCAATTCGGTCTTGGTCTAGATCCGGAGATTGCCTATAAGAACGCACGCGAGGTGGTCCTGGAAGCGAAGAAGCGAAACAATTTCGTGCGGGTCGACATGGAAGATTCGAAGGTTACGCAAGTCACACTCGAGGTCTTCAAGAGACTGCGCGCGGAATTTGAAATGGATGATGTTGGGCTTGTTCTGCAGTCATATCTGCGCAGGACCTACACCGATGCTCAGGATCTCTTAAAACTGCCGGCGCGTATTAGGATTTGCAAGGGCGCTTACAACGAACCACCAGATGTTGCCTTTCCCGACAAGAAGGATGTTGATGAGAACTACGTGAAGGTAATGCAACTGCTGCTCTCTAGTGGCATCTATCACGGCATTGCTACTCACGACCCGAAGATGATTAACGCGGCGATCGATTTCGCCAGTCGTGAGGGAATCGGGAAAGACAAATTTGAATTTCAAATGCTGTATGGCATTCGTCGTGACTTGCAGCGACAACTAACGCGCGATGGCTACAACATGCGGGTGTATGTGCCCTACGGAAAACACTGGTATCCTTACTTCATGCGTCGGATCGCCGAACGACCGGCGAATATCTGGTTTGTACTGAAGAACTTGTTGAAGGGCTGACGACTGTACGATCATGTTTTGTCCTAATTGCGGTTCCAGTGAACAGAGCGCGAAAACGTATTGTCGAAAGTGCGGCAAGTGGATTGGTAGTGCGCCACCGGAAGAGCGCCTCATGGTAATGATCGTGTTCAATGGTCTGAGTGCATTGTTCGGTTTGATATCTGCAATCGCGCTCTTCAGCACGTATCTGGGTGGCACAACGGCAAAATGGTCCGTTTACTTGGCCGCCACGTTTTGTACGATCATCTCCGTCTATCAAACATTGAGCTTTTTCTTTGCCTTAAATCTGCGGCGACGAATGAGGGAAGGACAATCATTTGACGTAATTGAATTCCGAGAATCGCCTGACCGAGCCGAGTTGCCTCCGCCTGACAACTCGCAGTTTGTTCCCGTGGGAAGCGTTACTGAAAACACTACTGAACTGTTGGAGCGCAAACACTGAATGAATTGGCTATGGATTCTTTGGTCTATTCTGGGAGCGATTCTAATCGTCGCAGAGATCTTTACATCCGGTTTCGTGCTGCTGTGGTTTGGTATCGGTGCACTTGCTGCTGCGCTTGCCGGTATAGTTGGTATCGATAATCTCGGCATTCAGTTTCTCATTTTCGCCACGATATCAATCGCGCTCACAGCAGCGTCACGCACAATCTTCGTTAACTACTTTTCACGCGAGAAGACAGGCGAATCACTGCGCACTGGTGTCGACGCTCTGCCAGGCAAGATAGGCACTGTTGTATCGTCAAGCCGGGGGGCGTTGCAGGAAGGTGCTGTCAAAGTCTTTGGATCGACTTGGACGGCGTACCCCGCACCCGGTGAAGAGCCGCTCGAAGCGGGCGAACGAGTATGTGTTGAGAGTGTTGAAGGTGCGTCGATCTATGTTCGTCGTGTTGGGGATGGTCCTGACTGGCGGCAACGTGCGCTAAAACAGAGTGAGTAACTACGCGCCGCCGCTAGGTTCGGTATCGGCTTCGTAAGTGTCGTCGAGTGTCTTGTCTTCTTCGAGCGGTGGTAATTCGATTGTAATTCTGTCGCTGGCGGGCGGTTCGAGATCATCGCCGAGGAAGCGGGCCAACACCACGGTGATATTGTCTTCACCACCCCGGTTGTTCGCTTCATCAATGAGACCAGCGCACGCCTTCGCAAGATCACCATTGCTGCTGGTTACGATGTTTTGAATGTCCTCTGAACGTAACTTTCCGGAGAGTCCATCACTGCAAAGCAACACCATATCGCCCTGACGTAAGTGAATCCGACCAGTTACTGGATTTACTTCACTCTGAGCGCCAAGGGCCTGCAGAATAACATTTCGGAACATGTGAGTTTCGGCTTCTGACTCACTTATCTGACCGACATCAACAAGCTGCTGTACGAGCGATTGGTCTTTCGTGGCCAGACGAATTTGTCCCTTGCGAATCACATAACCTCGACTATCGCCAACTTGGACCAGGTCTAAACTGCCGCCTTTAACGGCTGCTCCGGTGAAGGTCGCTCCCATTCCTGCGCAACGTGAATCTTCCTGGCTACGCAAGTGGATGGCGAGGTTTGCGTAGATTGTGGCGTTCTTCAAACATTCGACTAAATCAATGTCCTGATCGCACGACTCACCCTCGTTTCCGATAAGCATTTCGCGAACGGAGTCGACTGCCATGCGGCTAGCGACATCGCCTGCGAGTGCGCCGCCCATACCGTCTGACACCACGAGGACAAGTCCTTTTTCACCAAGATCAAAACGAGTGAGTTTGTCTGGAGGAACTGCTCCGTCACTACCAGTCCAGGTTTGTTCCGAAGACAAATCAAGCACAAGGAAATTGTCCTCGTTGCCACGACGAACACGGCCAACATCAGATTTGGCGAACAGTTCTACGATCATAGGAGAGCAAAAAGAGTCTTATAAAGGCCGAAGTAATTGTAACCCTTCTATAGTTTGACTGTCACTCGCAAGATGTTTTGTTGATTGGAAGAACCAAACCAGCGGGACACTTTAGTGCGAGTGTTTAGGAAAGCGCAACTGCCAGCAGCAAAAAAGCGCGTCAAATCTTGTCCAGAGCTTGATCAATGTCAGCGATAATATCGTCTGTGTCTTCAATTCCTACGGAGATTCTTACGAGCCCATCAGTAATGCCAAGGCGCTCACGTTTCGCTTCCTCTACGGATGCATGCGTCATTGTTGCGGGATGAGAAATCAGAGTTTCCACTCCGCCGAGACTCTCAGCGAGCGTGCACAATTTAACAGATTCGAGCACTGTTCTGGCTGCCGCAAATGACCCGACATCGAATGCCACCATCCCACCAAAACCCCTCTGTTGTCGTTTTGCGAGGGCGTGTTGCGGATGTGAAGCGGAACCGGGGTAGTAAACCTTGCGGACTTGTGGATGTTCTTCAAGAAATGCCGCTACTGCGCGTCCTGACTTGTCATGTTGTTCCATTCGGAGTGCCAGCGTTTTTGTGCCGCGCATGACGAGCCATGAATCAAATGGAGAAAGAATGGCGCCCGCGCTGTTTTGTACAAAGCCGATCCACGCCGCATCTCCTTCGTCGTTCAGAACAACAACGCCTCCGATTCCGTCGGAGTGCCCGTTTAGATACTTTGTTGTCGAGTGCACGACAATGTCGACATCGAATTCGAGTGGTCTTTGGAGATAGGGCGACATGAAGGTGTTATCACATACGACTCTCGCGCCGACTCGGTGGGCGATCTCGCTTACAGCCTTCAGGTCGGTAACAATCATTACTGGATTGGTTGGTGTTTCGAGGAACACCATCTTCGTATTCGGCTTGATTGCGGCTTCAACGTTGAGCGGATCCGATGTGTCCACGAAGTCGAATTCGATGTTGTAATTTGCGAGGATCTTAGTGAAGAGACGAGACGTCCCACCGTACGTGTTGTCAGAAACGATTACGTGCTCGCCGGCTTTTACAAGACGAAGCGTGGCATCGATTGCTGCCATACCCGAAGCGAATGCGAACCCAAAGCGACCGCCTTCGAGTGCAGCAAGATTGCGTTCGACCGCGGTTCGAGTTGGGTTCTGAGTGCGCGCATATTCGAACCCTTTGTGTTTACCAAGAGCGTCCTGCGCGTATGTTGACGTTTGATAAATTGGAACACTGACAGAGCCTGTCGCTTCATCAGGTTCAGAGCCAGTGTGAATAGCAATCGTTGCAAAGCCCATATTCAATACTCAACTTAACAAATAAATGTTACTGCGGATCGAAAATGCCCTGGCTTCGATAGCGTTCAGCACCATCGGGGAAGACTGTGACAACGCACTTTCCGGAGCCGAGTCGCTGGGCAACTTTATAAGCCGCCGCTGCGGCTGCTCCAGATGACCAACCGCCTAAAAGTCCTTCAGTTCGAGCCAACGACTTGAGCGCGTCAAAAACCTCCTGATTGCTGACCATCATTATCTCGTCAGGGAGGGAAGCATCGTAAATCTTAGGAATGAAATCAACCTGTCCGATGCCTTCGATTTTCTTTGGCCCTGGAGAACCACCGCCATAAATTGATCCTTCCGGCTCCACGAGCACGCAAAGAATGTCGCGGTTCAACTTGCGCGCTGCCTTGGCAACACCACAAAACGTACCTGATGTGCCGGCACCGATGACCACGGCGTCGACATTGTTTTCCAACTCTTCAAAAATCTCCGCCGCCGTTGTTCGCTCATGAAAGCACGGGTTTGCGGTATTCTCAAATTGCTGAGGTACAAAACTTTTTTCGATGGTCTTAGCCAGTTCTCGACAGCGAACGATGGCGCCTTTCATCCCGACCTCATGCGGGACGTAGTCGATATCGCCGCCGAGAGCTTCGATCAATTTCATTTTCTCTTCCGCGAATCCGCGCGGAACACAAAGAATGACTCGATAGCCTCGGGCCACCCCAACCAGAGCCAAACCAATTCCGGTATTGCCTGCCGTCGGCTCAATGATGGTTGAACCTTTAGTCAGAAGACCCTTCTCTTCCGCATCGAGAATCATTCCCAACGCTGCTCGGTCTTTGACAGAACCGCCTGGATTAAACCATTCCAATTTCGCGTAGATGTTAGCGAGTGGTGGTGGTGCGAAACGCGAGAGGTGCAGCAAAGGAGTGTGGCCGATCAGGTCGACAATTGATTCTGCGATACCGGAGGCCATCAATAGTTGATTAGTCGTCGTTTTAGAGCTCAGTGCTCGACTGGCGCATGGTAGCCCGCACGTTTTCGGACTGTCAAACTGGTCGCTTTGCAGATTCAAGGGACAGAAGCGGGTCAGTATTGAACCAAACTTCCTTCTCGTTTCGCGCGGCGGACGGCGCGACCAAAAACCCAAAGCGAGAAGGGAAGGAGTACAGCGAGAAACGTCAGCAAAACGAAGAACGGTTGGGTGACTTCTGCAAAGCCGCGACCTTGAATCAATACTTGTCGAATGCCATCGAGGCCATACGTCGCGGGAAACAACAAGGAAACACTGCCGAGTTTTGGGCCAGCGTAGTCGCGCAGCAGTTGAGTCGGAAAGAACACTCCTGAAAACAACGCAGAACCCGCACCAAGAAAAATTCCGAACGGATCACCTCGTTTAAAGACCATCGCGAAACTGGCAGACAGGATCCCGAGACAAGCCAGGACAACGGTCGTCAGCAGTAAGAACACAACAGCTAGAAAGAAACTTCCGCGAAAGTGCACATTGAAGAACACGCGCCCAAAGAATAGGTAAAGGAACGAGAAGAAGGTTGTCTCCAGAAAATCCCACGCGGAACTCGCGACAATCACTGTTGGCAAGTTAATTGGTGTCAGCAAAACACTCTCAAGAGTTCCCTGCATTTGCTCCTGACGAATTGAATTCGCAAGACTCGAGAAGCCGGTCATGAAATAGTTCAACACTGCAAGACCGGTCAGCCAGTTCGCCAGCGGATCTCGCCACGCCGCGTATCGAGGATCAGTAAAGCCCGCAAAAATCTTTGAAATGAAAAAGAACGTTGTCACGATCGTCAGAACCGAAAGAATACGGAAGAAGAACTGCATGCGATAACTGACGAACAGTCGAAAGTCGCGTGCGACAAACGCGAAAATTCTTCTCGGTAATAATCTGATCGAGTACATCTTTCGGTAAACCCAGATTTGTAGGGGCGGCCCTTCGTGGCCGCCCAAAGCACCGGAATAGTCGATTAGTGACGGGGCTTCTCTCCGTTGTTCCCCAAAGGGCTGAGTCTTCGATAGTGATCGGGCGGCCACGGAGGGCCGCCCCTACAAACTAGGACGCTTTCTCGTATCTCTCCAGAAGATCGAGCAAAGTAGGCGGTTCGGTATCGATGTCAACCAACTTAGCTCCGTTCCTGTGTAATGCTCGAATCGTCTCGTCGAGCTGTTGGTCTGAAGGCTCTCGCGTAAACGACAGTCTTAATAATCCCGATTCTTTTGGTTCAACAACAGCGCCCTCGACGATCCGTGTTGCTCGGTCGGCAGTGATTCCAGAAATTACGAGGTGAACTCGTTCCACTCCAGAAGTCAGTCTTCGTAAGTTACTTGGTGTATCAATCGCTCGAATTCTTCCCTGGCTTATGACTGCGACTCTGCGGCAGAGTGTCTCTACTTCTGTTAGATTGTGAGACGTAAAAAGAATCGTTACGGGCGGCGTCTGTCGAGAAAGTTTCTTTATCAGGTCACGCATCCGTACCGCGGCCAGCGGATCCAGCGAGCGTGTGGGCTCATCAAGTAACAGAACTGGCGGTTGGGCCAACAACGCGCGTGCGACTGCAAGTCGCTGTTTGTTTCCAGTCGAGAGTTCACCAAATCTTCGACGAGCGACTTCTTCCAACTCGAGCTGCGCAAACAAGTCTCGAATTCGTTGCTTCGCATTGCGATCACTTAAGCCGTTCAATCTTGCGAAGAAAATGAGATTCTGCTCAGCGTTGAGTCGCCAGTAGAAGCTGCGTTCTTCTGCAGTTGCGAGTCCAATCTGGCGTCGCACGGCTTCATCATCATCGACGCTGTCGTAACCTTGCACACTCACTTTGCCAGTCGTTGGCTGCACTAGTGTGGCCACAATCTTCGTTAGCGTTGTCTTGCCGGCACCATTCCGCCCAATGAGTCCGAATATCTCGCCGGTCTCAACTTCGAACGAGACATCACGGAGTGCTTCTACGGGTTGCTTGGATTGCAGTCGAAAGAATGCACGCAGACGACGAAAGGGAACAGGATACGTTTTTGACAGATTGCTAATTGAAATGGCTGTCGTCGTGTTTTGCTCGCTTGCGACTGATGAGGCGCTCTGCGTGAGATCGGTTGGTAAAACTGTTGACGACATGATGACCTCAGCGAGTACGTTGTCGCGGATCGAGATATTCGCGGAGTCCATCGCCGATGAAGTTGAATGCGAGAACGGTTAGCGCAATCGCAATTCCAGGGAAGATGAGTGCATGGGGTGCTGCCTGGAGCGTTGAAAGATCGCGCGCTTCTTCGATCATTACACCCCAGGACGGTGCGGGAGGCGGGACGCCAAGTCCAAGAAACGACAGTGAGGCTTCAGACAATACAGCGCCAGCCATTCCCAGACTTGCCTGGACAATTAACGGCTGAATGGCGTTAGGCAAAATGTGAATGAAGAGAATGCGTAAGTCGCTTGCGCCTAGTGCTCTTGCAGCTTGTACGAAGTCGTACTCTCGAACTTTCAACACCTGACCGCGAATCAATCTCGCGTACCCGACCCAGCCGATGATGCAGAGTGCGATAATTAGTTTGTTAAGTCCAGCACCGAGAAATGCGACCATCGCAATCGCGAGCAGTAGTCCGGGGAAAGCGAGAAAGACGTTGAAAACATAACCAGAGACAATTCGATCGACCCACCCTCCGTAATATCCCG